>JBAVAA010000769.1:0-4372 GCA_049585515.1 Terriglobales bacterium
CATCAATTCATCATCTCCGGCACTTCCGCACCGACCGCCACCAGCAACTTATTTGCGTCGGAGAATCTCGCCGGGGGCCTGATCGCGGGCTGCATCGCGACCCCCGGAACTACGGTTGCTTTGATCGACCCCACGGGCGCTCAATCGGCGCACCAGTACCCTTGTTACGATCACCCCACGCTCACCGATTTGCTCGATGCCAAAAGCATCTCCTGGCGCTATTACGCGCCTTCGGCAGGCTCAATCTGGACCGGCCCCGACGCAATCCAGCACATGTGCGTGCCTCAAACCCAGAACGGTCAACTCGCCTGCACCGGCGCCGCCTGGAGCAACGTCATTATCCCCCAGACCCAGATATTGACCGACATCGCGAACCACCAACTGCCAGCCGTGACTTGGGTGATTCCCAACGGCCAATCTTCCGATCACGCGCTCAGCAATGACGGCTCAGGACCTTCGTGGGTAGCTTCGATCGTAAATGCCATCGGCCAGAGTTCGTATTGGCCCAGCACCGCGATCATCATCACGTGGGACGACTGGGGCGGGTGGTACGACCACGTTCCGCCACCGCAGGTCCTGGTGAACTGCGCGCAATGGGGCTGCGGATATGTGTACGGTTTCCGTGTACCGCTGATCGTGGTCTCCCCCTATGCCCTGGCAGCTCACATTTCTCACACTCAGCATGATTTCGGCAGCATTCTTAAATTTATCGAAGCAACTTTCAGCCTTCCGTCACTAGGCTACGCCGATGCTTATGCCGACGATCTCTCCGACTGCTTCAACTTGAACCAGACGCCCTTGAAGTTTCAGACCATCCCCGCCGCATTAAGTGCAGAGCATTTTCTGAATGATAGGAGACCGCCAACGGACCCCGACGATGACTGATCGCGAGATTGGAGATCAAGTTTGTTGGATAGTGCGGGCAACGAGGCACCGATGGCGCGAGAACCCCGGTTCAATTTAGTTGCTTCGTGAAAAATCCGGAACCCCTCGCGTTGCCGTGAATCGGGATCTCAGTCCCCGCTGACACCGCATTTGCAGATGCCACTCCCGCTCCCAAGCCTGAAAATAAAGCCGCAAGTCGATGTTAGAGAGGCCAACTCTCCTGCCGACAATTCCTCATCCTTGTAATCCTCAGCGATTGCGACATAAGTCTTTCCGGCCGGGGGTGCCGGCGTGAGGGTGGTGCCCCAAGCAGTCATGCCTGGAGCCAGTTGAGCGGCAGTGACACTGGCTGGGTCGCAGGGACCCGCAGTTTCAGCCGTGGCAACCAACTTGATAATGATGTTGGTCGGGGCTATTCCCGTGAGAGGATTACTGGTCAGATCGGTCTTGGCTGAGAAGGATCGGAATCCGTCCGGAGTTACCGTGCACGCGCAGCATTCGTTCATTTCCTCGCGGGTATCGAACACATAAGTGTTTACGCAAAGGTTACCGGTGCCCGGGCCAAGACTCGATGCGCCGCTGTTGGAGAGAACCAAGGACGAATCTCCATTCTTAAGATAAGTCGCATAACCCATCTGAAACGAGTCTGGAATCCCATTGTTAAGTATCTGGGAATAGCCCAGGCTGGAAAGAACCAGAACCCCGAAAATCAGTGAAAAGCGCATGTGTATACCCTCAAGGCCAGACCTTAATATCTGCATAAGCCATCAGTCCCCGCTTACGCCGCAAGTGCAAATACCGCTGCCGCTCCCCAGCCTCCCAGCAAAGTAGCAAGTCGAGGTCAGAGAGAGATACTCTGCTGCCGACAGCGGCTCATCCTTGTACTCCACAGGAATTGCGGAGTAAGTCTTTCCGGCGGGAGGCGCCGGAGTAAGTGTTGTACCCCATGCCGCCATGCCTGGAAGCAGCGTAGCTTCCGTGGTTGGATCGCAAGTAAGCCCGATTTTCTCCGTAGCAACCAACTTGACAATGATGTTAGTTAGAACCGTTCCCGTGATTATAGGGTTCTTGGTCAGGTCAGTTTTGGCTGATATGGAGCGGAATCCGTCCGGGGTCACGGTGCAAGCGCAGCATTCGTTCATTTCTTCGCGGGTGTCGAACACGTAAGTGTTTACGCAAATGTTACCCGTGCCCGGGAGCCCGATCGACGCGCCGCTGTTGGAGAGAATCAAAGACGAATCTCCCGCATTCAGATAAGTCGCATAACCCATCTGGAACGAGTCTGGGTCCTGAGTATTGATTATCTGGGAGTAGCCGAGACTGGACAGGACCAAAGTCGCGAAAATGACTGAAAGACGCATACGCATACCTCAGCCAGACCTTAGCATTGTCGCCTATCGTGCTCAATTCCCTGCGTGGTCTAGCTCGCATGGACTACACAAATGGGTTAGGTGACGGAGTCCCTGCTACCCCCACGGCGGACTGTATCGCCGCCGTCTCGGCGGCTGTGCGGCCGGCGTCGCGCCTCCCGAGCCGAGGGCGAGGACACCCGCGGTACCCAAGACTCCAGCCCATTCCGCTCGCGCCCAAACTCGTGTATAAGATGGTGCTCAATGTCCGAACTCAAGTCCGAACTCACATCTGAACTCAAAGTGTTGCTCGCACGCGAAGCCATCGCCAAGCGCGTCGGCGAACTGGGCAAAGAGATTGCCCGCGATTTTGACGGACAATCGATCATCCTGGTCGGCGTTCTGAAAGGCGCAGCCATTTTTCTGAGCGACCTCGCCCGCCAGATTCCTCTCGACGCCACCTTCGACTTCATCGGAGTTTCCAGTTACGGCAACCGCCCCACGGTCAAGGAAGATCCCGCCGGCCACGCCGCCTGGGACTCCCTAGGCGAAGTTCGTCTGACCAAAGACATGGATAGCTCAATGACGGGTCGAAACGTAATTCTGGTGGAAGACATCCTCGACACCGGCCTGACGCTGAATTACATTTCGAAGCTGGTGCAGGCGCATCAACCGAAGTCGCTGCGAATTGCGGCCCTGCTTGACAAGCCCTCGCGCCGCAAGCAGCCGATCCAGGCGCATTACATAGGATTCACCATTCCTGATGCCTACGTAGTCGGCTACGGCCTGGACTATGCCGAACGCTACCGAAACCTACCCGACATCTGCGTGCTGGATAATTTGTAATTGGCGATCGGTAATTTGTAATTTTGAAAACCCACGTTTTTGATCTTCAAATTACCAATTACAAATCGCAAATTACAAATTCTTTCCCCTGCTAAAATGAAGCCTGTGAACCCCACCGCCACTCCAACTTTGCGCGCTTCCGAAGCCGAACCCCTCCTGCTGGAAGTCGCCGATGTGGTCAATACGACCCTCGACCTCGAAACCACGCTGCGCCGCGTGGCGGAACTCGTCCGCAAAGTCATCGACTACGAAATTTTCGCAATCCTCCTGCTCCACGAGCAGCGTCAGGAATTGTACGTACGCTTCCACGTGGGATATCCCCCGAAAGTCGCCGAGCGTGTGCGCGTAAAAGTGGGCCAGGGCATCGTCGGCCGCGCCGCCCAAACCCGCCAGACCGTGCTCGTCCCCGACGTAACGCAAGAAGACTCATATATTGAAGCTCTCCCCAATGTCTGCTCCGAACTGGCGGTTCCGCTCATCGTCAAAAACCGCGTAATCGGCGTGATCGATATTGAAGCCCGCGAAAAAGGCTATTTCACCGAAGAGCATAAACGCCTGTTGACGCTGATCGCCTCGCGTATGGCGATCGGCATCGAGAACGCCCGCCTCCACACGCGCGTTACGCGCCAGGCCCGAACCTTGCTGCTTCTGAACGAGATTGCACGCGAACTCACCTCAATCCTCAACCTCGACGAACTGCTCGCCCGTATCGCCGAACTGCTCAAGCGCCTGATCGACTACCAGATGTTCAGCATTCTGCTGGTCGATCAGACGGGTGAAAAATTGCAACACCGCTTCTCCCAGCGCTTCGAAGAGCGACTGCACTTGAAGCACGACATACCTCTCGGCCGCGGCGTAGTGGGATACGCCGCGCGAGCCAAGGAAGCTATGCTGGTGCCCGATGTCGCCGAGAGTTCGCTATACATCGCCGGAAATCCCGAGACGCGTTCGGAACTCGCCGTCCCCCTGATCTATCAGGAAAAAGTAATCGGAGTGCTCGATCTGGAACACACCCGCCGCGGCTACTTCACCGAGGATCACAAGCGCACTCTCATCACGCTCGCTGCGCAATTGGCAATTGCCATTGAAAACGCGCGTCTCTACGAGCAGATCGCGCGGCAGGAATCGCGCCTGGAACGCGATTTGGGCCTCGCGCGCGAACTGCAATTTCGTCTGCTGCCGCATGCGCGTCCGAAGATGCAGCACCTCGAGGTTGCGGCCAAGTTCGTTCCCGCCCGCGCCATCGGTGGCGATCTCTACGACTTCGTCCCGTATTCATTGTCGCGCCTGGG
>JBAVAA010000770.1:0-2562 GCA_049585515.1 Terriglobales bacterium
ATCTGGAAGTCCGCTTCCGTAGCTGCGCGGCCCCCCTCATTGCTGACATACGCCGTGGTGCCCGCCGCGTTGATCACAATGCTGTGCGGCGCGTTGCCGACGCGGATCTGCTTGCCTTCCTTCGGCTTCTTCACGGTCAGGTCGATCTTGGTGAGCGTATCGTTCTGGTTCAGGAGGGCGTAGGCGCTTTTGCCATCCGGTGAGACCGCTACGCCGCCGGGATAGGAAGTGCTCGGAGTATAAAAAGTGCCGCAGGGCACAGCGTAAGAGCCCGGAGGGCTGTTGGGAAAACAGCTGATGAAGGAGTTGTTCGGCGGCACGCTGACCTGGGCGTCGTCTTCCAGCAAGCCCTCTGCGGTGACGTTGGCGATCATGACATTGCTGCTGTCCTGACTGAACACCAGATGTTTGCCGTCCGCCGAATAGGCTATGCCGTTATAGCTGCCGTGCGAATCGTGTCCGAGCGCGATGTAGTCTTGCAGGACAACCCCGGTGTCGGTGTCAAATACCTCGACGGCCTCCGTCGCCCCCAAGGTGAGGACCGCGGCGGTGTGAGTGCTGGCATTGGGGTTCAGCGCGATGGCTTTCGCGCGGACGCGGATGCCGAGGTCCACCTGGGTGCCGGCTGGACTGATTACCTGTCCACTGCTGACCACCCACGAGCCGTTCGGTTGCGGGCCGGTGACGTAGGTCGGGTACGGGACGGATTGAGCACCGGCGAGCAGCGGAAGGCCCAGGCCTGCCGCCAGCAGACCATTGAGCGGACGCATACGGTTAATCCGAGACTTATTTCGGGATTTCTTTTGAGGCTTATTTCGAGAGGCTTTTCCAGACATGTACAGTTCTCCTTTTTGGATTTTTTCGGGCAATCAGTGTCGGGCATACGACATTTGGGTGGAGAGGCATTGGGGTTGCGAATATGATCAGCGATAGTATTTGCCAATCGTTATCGGCTTGTTACGGGCTTATGAAGATCGGGTGAAACTTCTGTTACAGGGGGGCCGAGCTTTCTTCGCGGAGGGTCACGCCACTACTGGAGAAAAGGAACTGTTGGTACGATATGCAGTGATGCCAGTGAGGTGAATCATGACCGCCGCAACCATCGCAACTGCGAACGTTAAGCAAGCAGTGCCGTTTTTCGGCGTCACCAACATGGAATCTTCTTTGCGGTTTTATGTTGATGGTCTTGGATTCAAAATGAAGCATCAGTGGATTCCGGATCGTGCCGAGGACCATCCGGACGGGAGAATTCGCTGGTGTTGGCTTGAGCTTGGCGATGCCGCTATTATGCTGCAAGAGTTTAGGCCGGGAGGCAGGCCGACTCAAGCGCTTGGCACTGGAGCCTCGGTCTCCTTCATGTGTGAAGACGCTCTCGCACTTTATCGACAGTTCAAATCGCGCGGAATTCAGACGCGCAGACGTCCTTATGTGGGAAATGGTTTGTGGGTTGTGCCGGTTGCCGATCCCGATGGCTATCGCATGGAATTTGCGAGCCCGACCGATACGCCAGAAGAAAGCGAATTAGAAGAATAGTCCTTGCAAAGCCGGACAACGGTTATCGCCGGGTACTTTATCAGGATAGGAAACCAGGGTTATTCCGGTCTGTCCCCAGTTTCCCCGTCTCCAGTTTCCCCCGGCCGCGCGTTAACCGTAGGTGAGGTCGGTGCTCTGTCCGACTTCGATGATGTATCCGTCAGGATCGCGGATGTAGCAGCGTATCTCGCCGTATTTGGGGATCGGCGGCGTGATGAACTCGGCTCCTCGGCTTTTCCATAACTCGTAGCAGGCTTGAATATCGGCCACGCGGAAATTCATAAAGCTGTTGATGTGATTCGGGTCGGGGACGCTGAGCGTGACCGTCGGCTTATCCGGAGTCGGGCCACCGCCAACGTTCAGAATCATCCAGATATTCGCCAGCTGAAGGTACGGAGGCGCGTTGCCGTCACCCATGGTCAGAATGCGAGCGCCGAAGATCTTTTCGTAGTAGCGAGCCGATCGCTCGAGGTCGGCGACGGTGAGAAAACACGCGACGCTGATCCCCTCGCGCGGGGGCATCTCATAGCTCTTCTGGTCGATTTGTATGGTGGTCATTGATGGCTCCTATTCCGATCAACAGTATCACCCGCTGATTCTGATTCTTTATTTTATGCCCCCATATTTTAGGATTCCAGCAGAGCCCGTAACTTACGCGCGTATCTGCGGCTCGACGTGACCACCGTTCCTTCTGCCAGTACAATGTCGTAAACCCCATCGAACATCGGACGAATCTCGCTAATGCGGGCACTGTTCACCATGGCCGATTTCCGCACGCGGATGAAGTGGTGTGGCGCCAGCTTCTCTTCCAGGTGTGCCAGGGTTTCCCGCAACAGGTGACTGTCGCTGGCGGTGTGTATGCAGGCATAGTTTCCCGTGGCTTCGATCCACAAAACGTTGGAAACGGGAACAAAGAAAATCCGCTTCTTGTCCTTCACCACAAAGCGTTCCAACGGGCGGAGACTGCGGAGGGATTGGAGCAGTGGTTCGAGACCTCGATTTGCTGTCCCGCGCTGTTCGACGACCTGG
>JBAVAA010000771.1:0-4005 GCA_049585515.1 Terriglobales bacterium
GAGACGGTCGATCCGGTCGTGATCGCCGCGCGCACCATCGTGAGCTGGCAGACCATTGTGTCGCGCGAGATCGATCCGCAAGATCCGGCCGTGATTACCGTGGGCTCGATCCACGGCGGGACCAAGAACAACATCATTCCAGACGAAGTTGTGATGCAGTTGACGGTACGGTCTTACAAGGATGAGGTGCGCAAACACCTGCTGGCGGCAATCGAGCGGATTGCCGATGCGGAAGCCGCGGCTGCGGGCGCTCCGAAGAAGCCGTTGATCGAAATTATGGAAGGCGTCGGCGCGGTGTACAACGACCCGCAAACTACCAACCGTCTTGCCGATCGGCTGAAACAGGTCATGGGAGATTCGAACGTGGTGCTCGGCCGACCGATTATGGCCAGCGACGATTTTGCCGAATACCGCTATGCGGGCGTTCCCAGCGTCATGCTGGAACTGGGCGCGGTCGATCCGGAGAAATTTGCGGCGGCAAAAAAGAGTGGAGAGGCGCTTCCCGGTCCGCACTCCCCCTATTTCGCTCCGGATCGAGAACCCAGCCTCAAGACTGGAATCGAAGTCGAGATGGCCGCGATTCTGGAATTGATGAGCAAATAATTGGAAGCCCTTCAACCTTAACGCCTCGGTGCTCCCTGTGGTTGAGAAAGGTCTTTACTACGGGGTTGACAGGGGAAATCGCTGCCTGTTCCATCACAAGCTCATGTTCGATCACAAATAGAAGTAAGCTGCGTCACAGCCGTGGCTACCTGGATGGTGGACCATAGAAATGGTGAATTGAAATGACAACGATGCGCGTTTTCTCAGCCGCTCGCCACCATTCAACCGAGTCGATTTCATTGGCCCAGAAAGAGGCGCTGGAGCGCGCAGTCGCCAAGGTGGTTGCGCTGGGCGCGCAAGTGGGAGTGAGCGCCGATCAGATGATTCTGCTGCTGCAGTCGGGCTTCACTGTTGGCGAACTGCTGGATTATCTGGAAGCTGGTCTCAGGAATGCAGAGCTTAGGGCTTAGGTGGCAGGTCGCAGGAAAACCGTGAGAGCTAAGATCCATCACGAGCCAGCTGACTCCATCATTTGCTGACTTGCTTGCGATTGAGTAATCTCTAGCGATGCCAAATCGCGGAGAAATTAGCTCTGCTCCACATGCGCTCGTTCCGAAGTCCAACTTAGCGCCCTATCTGCTCACGTTCTTGTGCGCCATGATGGTTGGCGCGGTGGTTGCATTCGGCGCGGTAACCTCGGTGTGCGCGCAGGAAACACCGAAGCCTCAACTGCCGACGCAGCCCAGCCCTTCACCGGCAGCGCAACCTCCAGACGGTCAGGTTCCGAGCGCTCCGGCGCCATCTTCCAACCCCGTGGCCTTGTACAATTTTCTGCAAAGCAAGTCATTTGTTTTTCCTGACATCGCATTGAGTACGGAGCGGCTTTCGCCGGGGCAAAAATTTCAGCTTTTCGTCGATAACAGCATCTCAGTGCACACGGTGACCTATGCGATGATGGGCGCGGCGGTCGGCCAGGCGGATGACTCGCCTACTGGCTTCGGGGAAGGTTGGGATGCATATTCCAAGCGGTTCGGGACATCTATGGCTCGACAGGCTTCGAGCGAATTTTTCGGGACCTTCGTCATAGCTTCCGCCTTGCACGAGGATCCGCGCTTCTATGCGGAAATTAATCCACCATTTTTCCATGCCGTGAAGTACTCCCTGCAACACGTGTTCATCACGCGGAGCGACGACGGTCGCGACGTTGTGGCCTGGTCGCGACTGGGAGGGCCGCTGATGGCGGAGGGGCTGGCGAATGTCTATTGGCCGGATCGGAACCGCACCGCCGGAGACACACTTTTCCGCTACGGACTGGATTTAGCGGCCAGAGCTGGTGGAAATATGCTCCGCGAGTACTGGCCGGTGGTTTATGCGAAGGTGCGTCATGCGCCTCCGCCGCACGCCGGACACTGACCGTTCTTCAAAAAGACGGCCTTCGTTTTCCACGTCCGCATCTAAGTCGGGAAACGGCGGGAAGAACGGCGGTCGGCGGAAATTATGGCGTCGAGAGCGCGGTTCTACCCGCGCTCTACAAAACAGGAGATCGAGATTGAGATTTAGCAATTGGATATTGGCTTTCCTGGCCTGTTGCGGGCTCGCTGCAACGGCTTCGGCCCAATCAAATTTCAGCCATCTCAACTTTACGGTCGGGGGCGGGGAAGGCATTGGCCGCGATGAGGTCGCCGCCTTTGTCGGGGATTCCGGTCAGGTCACGGTGGGAGCGGGCTGGAACTTCACAAAAATGTTCGGCATGGATGCCGAATATATGTTCTACGATCTCAGCTTCAGGCCCAGCGTGATCGAGGGTCAAGCCCTGCTCCATCCCAGCGGACACATGCAATCGGTGAGCCTGGACGGCATCGTCAACGTGCCCCGCCATCTCGGCAAAGCCAGCGCGTATGGAATTTTTGGCATCGGTTTCTACCGGCGGAGTGTTTCGGAGACCAGGCAGCCACTCGCCCCCGGGACAACTTGCCAGCCAGTGTGGGGCCGCTGGTGGGACATTTACTGTACTGCGGGCAACCCTCCGTCGATTCCACCCCCGCCGGCGGCTGCGCAAGCCTTGTCTTCGCTTTCCAAAGATGCAGGCGGCTTCAATTACGGCGTAGGAGTGACGTATCCGCTCAACGCTCTCAACAAGGCCAAGGTCTTCCTCGAATTTCGTTACCATCGCGCTTATCAGAGCGACGGCCAGACGATCGTAATGCCAATCACGGTGGGTTTGCGCTGGTAACGCGAGAACAGCCGTGCGGCTTGGACAGCCGAGGGCGGCTGTCCCTACGCAGAACAGGGTCTAACAGGCTAGTTGGTCGCGAGTCAATTTCAGGCCGGTCAGGTTGCCGAGGATGGTTACGGCGATCTGCTCGGTGCGGAAAAATTCCTCGGCGGTTTGCTGCAGGTCTTCCACGGTGACCGCCTCGATGCGTTCGATAAGCTCGTCGAGTCCGTAGAAATGGTCGTAGTACATCTCCTGGCGGGCCAGGTTTGACATCCGCGCAGTCGAGGATTCTAACGACAGCATGAGACTGCCTTTGAGCTGGTCCTTGGAGCGGCGCAATTCTTCGGCGGGGACGGGCATGGTTTTGAGGTTGCGGAATTCCTCAACGACGCATTCGACGACTTTGATGGCCGACTCGCGTGAGGTGCCGGCGTACACGCACATCGAACCGGTATCGCGGTAGGGATTCAGGTCGCTATAGATGGAATAGGCAAGGCCCTGGCGTTCACGGATATTCTGGAACAGGCGCGAACTCATGCCGCCTCCGAGCAGGGTGTTCAGGATGTAGGAAGCATAGCGGCGTTCGTGCGCCATGGGATGCGAAGGGACGCCGATGCAGATCTGCACCTGCTCGAGCGATTTCTTGTTGCGCAAGTTGATGCGGGAAAAAGTCTTGGGCTGAGGCGAGTGCAATCCATTCTTCGCCGGCTTCACACGCTCGAAGTATTTTGCGACGAGTTCGACAAAATGTTTGTGCTCGAGATTGCCGGCGGCGCTGACGATGAGATTGCCGGGCGCGAAGTGGTGTCCATAGAAACGGGAGACTACGGGGCGCTCGAATTTTCGCACCGTGTCGCGCGTGCCGAGGATCGGCAGACCGAGAGCGTGGTCCTTCCAGAAACTTTGGGTGAAGATTTCGTGGACGAGGTAGTCGGGATTGTCCTGGTCCATTTTTATTTCTTCGAGAATGACGCCGCGCTCTTTGGCGATATCGCCAGCATCGAAGACGGGATGAAGGACGAGATCGCTTAGAACGTCCATGGCGAGCGGAAGGTGCTCATCGAGGACCTTGATGTTGAAACAGATACATTCCTTCGCGGTGAAGGCGTCCATGTTGCCGCCGATCGAATCGACCTGGCGGGCGATGGCCTCGGCAGAACGGGTTTCCGTGCCCTTGAACACCATGTGCTCGATAAAGTGAGAGATGCCATTCCATTCTGAGTCTTCGTCGCGCGAGCCGGACT
>JBAVAA010000772.1:0-12702 GCA_049585515.1 Terriglobales bacterium
CTCCCAGGACGGGCTCGACTATCCACCGCCCTATTTGGGGATTATGGTCGCATCGGGCGAGTTAAAACGTCTGTGATGGCAATCACCGGTTGATTGTGATGAAAGATCGGTGGAGTTGATTCTCGAGGATGACACGCAGACTACGATCAGTGGTAATTGACAACAGGCTTCGGTAATCTGTCGGACATGCCACTTCGCTCGATTATTCTGGCTCCGATCTTTCTTTTTGTTTTCTGCGGCCTGACCTTCGACCTCAGCGCTCAGACCCCCGACACGGCTGTGATTCGAGGCTCGGTATTGGACCCCACTCGGGCTGCGGTCGCCGACGCCACTGTCACGGTCGCGAACACGCGCAGCGGTTCTAAAAGAACGGTTCAGACCGACGGTGAAGGCAAGTTTTCAGTTTCCGGCCTTCCGGTTGGCGGCGAATACGACGTTCAAGCCGAGAAACAGGGTTTTGCGCTGGCATCCTCACGGGTCACCGTGATCGGCGGAGCCACGGCTGAAATGACTTTTCAACTCTCCCCCGCCTCGGAGAAGACGGAAATCACGGTTACTGGTGTGGTTGGCGGCGTTCGCACCGACCTTCCACAAATCGGCGAGCGTTTGGGGTCGTTCCAGATTCAAGAGACGCCGCTTCTCAATCGCCGCATTACCTTTCTCCCCATGTTGAACGCCGCCAATCGTCCGGCGATCAACCAGGGCGATGTCTTCATGAACGAGAACTTGTTCACAACGAATGGAACCGGCCGCCGGCAGACGTGGTTTGAGGTCGATGGCGGAAACTCCGTCGATCTCTGGGGTCGGCAGACAATTTTCACCAATCTCCCGCTCGACTCCGTGGATGAAATGAATGTGTTGACCAGTCCATTCTCGGCGGAATACGGCTCCAGCGCCGGCAGCGGTATTAACATCATTACCCGCAGCGGAGGCAATCAATACCACGGGACATTGATTGGCAACTTCCGGCCCGCGACGACAGCAGCCGACTTGTGGGGCTTTACTCCAGGAACCGCGACCAGCGGCAATCAATTGACGAGCGATCAACTTTATCAGCCCGCGTTCTCGTTTGGCGGTCCGCTCGGCGCCGGGCATCGCACGCACTTTTTCACCGCCGGAGAATATAGCTGGGAAAACAAAGTCTCGCCGATCACGAATGTGCTCGATCAAGGCGGATTCGAAGGCAAATACCGCGATTGGATGGCTCTCGCCCGGCTCGACCACCAGATCAACGATTCCAACAATATCTTTCTTCGGGTCAACGCGGATCACTTTGTGGATACCAATCCGAACGGAACTGTCGGCGGAGGCAGTCTTCCAACGGTTGACCGAATTTTCAGGAGAAATACGTACACCGTCGAACTCGGCGAGACCGAGGTCATCTCCGCCCACTGGCTTAATAATGTTCGCGGCCAGTTTCTGTTGGCGTCGCCGATAACGCAGTTCAATCCGGTGATCAATGGCACGCAGTTTGTGGTTCCGATCGCGGGTGCAGCCACGTTCACGACCGGCACCTCGCAATCCGCGCTATTGCTCAATCATCAATACGAGTTCAATGACACGGTATCCGCGACGTTCGGGCGCCACAGCATCCGCTTCGGCGGGCAGGTCATCCACTCCCGCACCGGGGGCGATAGCAAGGAGTTTGGCGGGCCAATCTATCTCGGCCGTTTCACTTACAACAGCTGTACGCAATCCATCGATGTTTGCGAGAGCCAGGCCTACCTGGATGACATCACCCACGTCGCCAACTACACGCAGAGCTATGGCAACGCGGATTACGTGGTCGACGACACACTTTGGTCGATATTCGTGCAGGATGACATCCGAATCCGTTCGAACCTCACGGTAAATCTCGGCCTTCGCTACGAGGGGCAGACCTTTACCGATTCCACCAAGAATTTCGGCCCGCGCGTGGGCTTCGTGTGGGATCCTCGCGGCGATGGTCGCATGGTCTTCCGTTCAGGCTTCGGGATTTACTACTCGCAGGTGGTCGATAACTCCGAAGCCAACTACGCGCTGACTGGCCCTACGGGCGTCTTCAATTACACCGCAGCACCCGGCCAGATCGGCTTTCCCGACAGCATCGCAGACGCACCGCTTCCTGCGTTTCCTCCGGGAGCGCAGATGCCACTGCGCAGCCTCTACATTCGTCCCGGGAACGCAGCTTACTATGATCAGTTCTTCCCGACCTCGACACTGCTTGGCTACCAGGGCGGACTCTGGAGCCCGTACACCGAGCAGTGGACATTCGGCATGGAGAATCAGTTGGCGCGGAATTGGGTGTTGAGCCTCGACTACGTCGGCTCTCACACTGTGAAGATCAACCGGCCGCTAGATCTGGACGCGCCGACCTCCTATTTTCCTACCGCGCCTGGCGATGTTCGAAGCGCCCAGAAGGCGAACTGCACACGCCCTCTATGGGTATATTTCTACGAACAGAATGGTCTGACTTGTGACACCAGCTCTAACCAGGGCAAGCCGAGTTCGGTGCCAATCCCGGCGTACTCGGTGATTCAAGGCGATGTGAACGACGGATACCTCTCCTACAACGCCATCGACGTAAACCTGAAGCACCGCTTCTCGCAGCGCCTGGAAATGCTTGCGAGCTACGTCTGGTCGCACGCCATCGACAACGTGGATCCCGATATCCCCGGCCAGAATCCCAATGATCCACGGCTCGCCGGCAGCCAGGAGCAGGGCAACGCCATTTTCGATGAGCGTCATCGCTTCGTCTTGAGCGGCGTATTCACAGCTCCACTCAAAATCAACTTCGGCGGCGTCGGCACCTTTGGCTCCGGCCTTCCCTACAACATCGTTACCGGAGTTACGAACAGCGGCGATACCGGCGCAACTACGGATCGTCCCGTGGTCAACGGCGTGACACTGCCGCGCAACTTCGGACGCGGGCGGCCGATCTATGACGTATCTCCGTTTTTGGAGCGCGAGTTCCCATTTGCGTCTGATCGGATGAAAATCATAGGCCGGGTCGAGGCGTTTAACGTTTTCAACCACCCCAACTTTGTGGGTTACACCTCGACATGGGGCACGAATCCAACCCCTCCGGCGAATCTCGGCACTCCGCTCACAGGCATCACCAATCAACTTCCGGCGCGGTCGCTGCAGTTCCAGGCGAAGTTCGTATTCTAGGAGTGCGGACACGGCGTTGTTCGAAAGATAGACGTTCTGCTCCCGCGAGTTGCGATTCGCAAGGCGTGCAATGCTCGCGATTTCCGCATATAATCCGCTCGCCATGAAGACATGGATTACCGCGATGTTGCTCATTGCTGCGGCGGCGGTCGCGCAGCAAACTCACAATCAATACGAGCCGCCGAACGCGCCGGGCGCCGGTCAGAAGCTGCTCGCGCAATTTGCGGGTGACTGGGATGTCGTCAAGACGTTCTTCCCGATGAACGGAAAGCCGATCGTGACGAAGGGCACGTGTAAGCAGTACATGATCCAGGACGGCAAGTTTCTGCAGTCGGATTTCACGTTTTTCAGTCCTGACGGAACCACGAGCACCGGCACCGGGATCTCCGGCTTCGATTCCAAAACCAATCGCTTCACCACCGTGTGGTACGACTCGCGGCAGACGACGATGTCGATTCGCCAGAGTGATGGCACGTTCGACGGCAAGAACATTGTCCTGTGGGCCACGCCTCTCGATCCCGACCGTCCTGGGCGCAAAACTGTTGCTCGCGCGCACCTTGAGGAAGACGGCCGCGTTCTCCTCCATCGCCATTTCCTGATCGACGACAAAGGAGAGGAGCGGATGATGCTGGAGCTGCGGCTGACGCGGAAGTAGCTTCGCACTCTGGAGTCCGGCGAGCGGTGACGTTCAATGATTCAATGCCGCAATGACTAAGTGATTCAATGATTGGATGTTCTATTTGATGTCCTTCATCCCCAGCAGCGTGCCGTAGTCGTGACCGGAGGGATCAACCGCCCGCGCTACCACACTGGCGAAAGCGTCGCGCAATTCCGGGAACTTTGCCACCATCGCCTTGATCACGGCTGTATTTTCCTGAAAGGCGTGAGCGGTATCCGACACATCGGCGGATTGGTACTTTACTACCACCTCAAGATCGTTGCCCACGGCCAACGGGAAGATGTCGGTGAGACGATAAGTCTTGCCTCCGGCGCTTAGATCCGCGGCGCTTCCGTTCGCAGGCATATCGGAGGGCTGCACCGACTGGAGTTCGTCATAAAGGTTGTCGGTGGCCAGCGTGCTCATAAAATCCACTGGCGTCGATAGGGCAATCGCCTCCCGCAAATAGAGCCAGGCATCGTGATTCCGCGACTTTGCTTTGAAATCGCGGGCGTGCAGCAGGAACCATGCCGCATCATGTCCTGCCGCCTGCGGAGATCTGGGGAAAAACCCGGCCAGTTTCCACTCGGCGCCTGCCTGTTCCAGAATCAGCGTGAGCGTCATGGGCGTCTTGCCGCCCGTTGTGTCGAGGATGGTCACGCCGTACTTGCCCGGAGGCAGATTATTCAGGACAAATACCGCGCTGTCTCTGGTCTGTCCGGTCTTCCCAAAGACGCCGCAAAGGAATTCAGCGCGGGGCAGCGGCTGCGGGGAATCGGCGACCAGGAGAAAAGGGGGACGTACGGTCGCTTTTGCCCCGGTGAGTGCGCCCTGGTTGTCTTTGACTGCGGCTTCAATACCGGTGAAGCTCGCTGCCACTGCCGCGATGGAATTCTGCTTCAAGCCGGCGGTATCGTCCCGCGCCGACATTTCGAAGTAGCGATTCGCTGCGGCTTCGAGCGCGTTTCGTACGGATGCATCCATGTCGGCGGCGCTCTGGCAGGTCTGAGCATGGGCTTGGACATGGGCAGGAATGAAGACCGATGCCGCGAGCAGCAGCCACAGCCATGGCCGGCAACGGCCGTGATTTGGGAGCGCCGCTTTTAAAGGCATCGTCAGAGCTGAAACCAAAGGCAAAGCCTCCGCTGGCATTTTACGCGCTGTTGTGCTCGGAGGCAGCGTCAAAGTTTTGCCGGCGCCGGGGCTTTTTGAGGGCAACCCCTTTCGTCATAATGCGCAAGAATTCAGTTCCGCCAGCGTTCTCTAAGGGGTGTTAAAATCGAGCGAGGCGAAGCAGCTTTTGCAACCGTGCGAAAGCGTGGAGATTGTGATGCAGTGCGCAGGCAGATGGATGTTTTTGGGGCTCGTGCTGGCGGCTCCGGTGCTCACTGCTCAGACCGTGCCGGATCAGACTGTGTCTCCGCCCGCCGCAACAACCACGACCCCGGCCCGCGACGCGGCTAAAGTCGTAAAACAACAGATGGTCCTGCCACCGATGCCGATCGGTCCGCTGAGTCAGATGCCGATGGACGAGATCCCGCCGATGGCGGCGAAGGTCAAATTCCAGGGCGGCTTGCTGGAGATTTCGGCGCAGAATTCCACTCTGGGCGAAATCCTGCGCGACGTGCGCAAACTCACGGGCGCGTCGATCGATTTTCCTCCCGCCTCAAGCGGTATGAATGAACGCGTGGTTACGCACATTGGCCCCGGAGCGCCGCGGGATGTGCTTGACGTATTGCTCAACGGCTCCTCATTTAATTATGTGATGGTCGGGTCCACGTCGGACCCCGGCGCCGTTTCGAGCGTGATCCTTTCTGCCAAGCCATCGGCCGCGGGGGAGACCGCCGCGAACGTTCGACAACCGGGGCAGCCGATGCCTGCGAACATTCCGCCGCATCCGTTTCCGGGCAGCCCGTTCGACAAATCAGGCCCCCATATTGGAATGCCCGGTAGCGCGCAGGCGCCGGCGGCGGACGCTCAGGATAGCAGCGACGATCAGGAAGCCGCGGCCGACGATACCGCCGACGATCAATCGCAGTCCGTCCAGCCGCAGCCCGATACGAACGATGCGGAAACGCAGGGACAGGCACAGCAGCAACCAGAAGCGGGTCAGCCTAATGCCGGACCAAAGACTCCGGAGCAGATTCTGGAGTTGCTGCGCAGACAACAGCAGCCCGGTGGCATGGTCCCACCGCAGCAGCAACCGCCGCAACCACCGCCGCAGCAGCAGTAGGCGCGTGGTTGAACGCGGCGCCGCGGGATGAGAGACATCTCTACAGGAAAGCGACCTTAGTCGCCGCTGGCCGGACTGTGCTGGGTTACGAATCCCGAAAGAGTGTGAGACGATCGCGAGGGGTTTACGGCGGCTAATATCGCGCCAATCGCGCAATACGCCCCAAAAACTCCCAGAACAACGGCTAGAATGGCTGTGCTGCCGATCAAGAAAACTACAAAAAGTGCGTTCACGATAAACGGCCCTTGCTGCAGCCTAAATTGCGCGGCTGCAAATGATTGAATCTATCCGCATTTGACCCCCGCCGCTGTTAACAACTAAGATACGGGAATCGGACTGCTAATCTCCACTCTCCAATATTTCCCAGGACCCGTCCACGTTACGGAAGTCCACAAAGTACTGTGTTAAATGGCCATCACCCGGATCTCGGTGCGCGGCGCGCGCCAGCACAACCTGAAGAATATTGACGTCGAGATTCCGCGTAATACTCTGACGGTCATCACAGGTCTGAGCGGCTCGGGCAAATCCTCGCTCGCTTTCGATACGATTTACGCCGAAGGCCAGCGCCGCTACGTGGAAACGCTTTCTGCCTATGCCCGCCAATTTCTCGATCAGATGGAGCGCCCCGACGTCGATTCCATCGACGGCCTCAGCCCCTCGATCTCCATTGAGCAGAAAACCACCAGCCGCAGCCCGCGCTCGACTGTAGGCACCATCACCGAAATCTACGATTATCTGCGCCTGCTCTACTCCTCGATTGGCGTGCCCCATTGCCCGACCTGCGGCAAGCCCATTAGCCGGCAATCTGCGGAGCAGATCGTCCAGCGCGTCATGTCGCTTGCGCCCGACGATCGAGTCATGATCATGGCGCCGATAGTCCGGGGCCGCAAAGGCGAATTCAAAAAAGAAATGGAGAAGCTCGTCCAGCATGGTTTCTCCCGCGCCCGCGTGGACGGCGAACTGGTGAATCTTGAGGACGACCTCGCGCTCGACAAGCGCAAAAACCACACCATTGAAGTCGTGGTCGATCGCCTGCTGGTGAAACCAGGAATCGAACATCGCCTCGAACTTTCCGTCGGGTTGGCCATGAAACTCGGCGGCGGTCTCGTGCTTGTCGCCGTCGTCAACGGAGAAGAAACGCTGTATTCTTCGCGCCTGGCCTGCCCCGACTGCGGCATCAGCGTTCCGCAACTCGAGCCGCGTTCATTCTCGTTCAACAGTTCCTACGGGGCGTGTCCCGAATGCCACGGCCTCGGAAGCCGCTACGATCTGGATCCGGGCAAAGTGATTGTCGACTGGTCGAAGCCGCTGCTCGAGGGTGGGTTGGGCCCCGGCTCAGCCTCGCAGAACCTGATTCACGGCCTGCAATTGGTGGCGCAAGCCTACGGCATTGATTTGGCGACGGCCTTCGAAAAATTTCCCGACAAGATTCAGAACTTGTTGCTGAACGGCGAGCCGCAGCGCGGAGGCAAAACTGGTTTCCTCGGCATTCTCGGCCATCTCCGCCAGAATCTCGAGTCTTCCACCTCTGATACTTATCGCGACTATCTGCTCGATTACATGTCAGCCACCGAGTGTTCGGTGTGCCACGGCAAGCGTCTGCGTCCGGAAAGCCTGGCGGTAAAAGTAAATGGCATGTCCATCGCCGATTTCACGAGCCTGCCGATCGCGCGCGCGCTCGATGCCGCGCGCAACATCAAACTGACGGGCAGGGAACAGACCATCGCCGGGCGCATCGCCCACGAAATCACCGAACGCCTCGAATTCCTGCACAACGTAGGACTCGGCTATCTGTCGCTGGGACGATCGGCATCCACACTCTCCGGAGGCGAAGGCCAGCGCATACGCCTCGCGACACAAATTGGATCCAAACTCCGCGGCGTTCTCTACGTTCTCGACGAACCCTCCATCGGCCTGCACCATCGCGACAATGGCCGTCTTCTTGCCGCGCTGGAAAATTTGCGCGACCTCGGCAACACCGTTCTGGTAGTCGAGCACGATGAAGAGACCATCCGCCGCGCCGATTATGTAATCGACCTCGGCCCCGGCGCCGGACGCCACGGCGGCGGCTTGGTCGCCAGCGGAACGCCCGCCGAAATCATGAACTCGCCAGCCTCACTCACCGGCGCATACATCGCCGGACGCCAGCGGATCGCCATGCTCTCCCAGCGCCGCAGTCCAAACGGGAAAGCCGTCGCCGTCCTCGGGGCGCGCGAGAACAATCTCAAAAATCTAGACGTGGTGTTTCCGCTCGGCGTGATGATAGTTGTAACGGGCGTTTCCGGCTCCGGCAAATCAACTCTGGTCAATGACATCCTCTACCGCGCGCTCGCCAAGCAGCTCTACCGTTCCCGCGAGGAACCCGGAACGCACAAAGCCATCTCCGGCGCCGAGTTGATCGACAAAGTCATTCGCATCGACCAGTCTCCAATTGGCCGCACTCCGCGTTCCAATCCGGCAACGTATACCGGCATCTTCTCGGCGATTCGCGATCTCTATGCCATGCTCCCCGAATCGCGGGAGCGCGGCTACAAGCCCGGACGCTTCTCCTTCAACGTCTCCGGCGGACGCTGCGAAGCCTGCCAGGGCGAAGGCCAGCGCCGCATCGAAATGAATTTTCTGCCCGACGTGTACGTACAATGCGAAGTCTGCGGCGGGCGCCGCTACAATCACGAAACGCTGTCGGTCTGCTACAACGGCTACTCCATCGCCGATCTGCTCGAGATGCCCGTGTCCGATGTTCTCCCGATCCTCGAGAATATTCCGCAGGTCAAGCAGAAGCTGCAAACGCTTGTCGACGTAGGCCTCGGATACATTCATCTCGGTCAATCTGCGGTCACGCTTTCGGGCGGCGAGGCGCAGCGCATCAAGCTGGCACGCGAACTCAGCAAGCGCCAGACCGGAAAAACTCTTTATCTGCTGGATGAGCCGACCACTGGATTACACTTCGACGATGTGCGCAAGCTGCTCGACGTTCTGCACCGTCTCACTGATCTGGGAAACACGGTGATCATCATCGAGCACAATTTGGATGTCATCCGCAACGCCGACTGGATCATCGATCTCGGCCCCGAAGGCGGAGAAGAAGGCGGCCGCATCGTAGCCCAGGGCACGCCCGAACAGGTCGCACGCGTGAAAAAATCCTACACAGGTCAGGCGCTGACCGCGTACTTTAATGGGTCTGCCCGGAATGGACAGGAATCCATAAATGGGTCAAAGAGGAACGGCGCGGAAATCAGCGCCCTCGCTCCCACCGGCACAGGGGAGTTTGCGTGAACTTTTCTTCTGACGATCTCCCCGAGCCCGTAGATCCCGAGCCCATGTGGGGGCGGGCGACCTCGCCCGTCCAAGCCGAGCAAAGCTCGGCAGTGCCCTCAGGCCAGAGCGGCGACCACGGCTCGCAGCTACCAATACACCTGGTCGACGCGGCCGAACCGCCCGATCCCGCCTGGAATGGCTGGGATATCCTGCGTCTGATTTTCGTCACACTAGTAGCCCTCGTAGTCGGCGTCTTCGCAGTGCTGTTCATCGCCCGCTGGCTGCTGTATCCGCACGCGCATCTTGGTGCCATTGCCCGCATTCCGCTCGTCGTCGTAGCCGGACAGACTGTAGCCTACGTTCTCATCCTTGCCTACATGTATGTTCTCGTTACACGGGAGCGTGGCCGCCCCGATTTTCTCGCGGCCGTCCACTGGAACTGGCCTTCGAATATTGCCGGTTACGTGCTGGCCGGCTTTATCCTTTCGTTGGGGTTGCAGGCGGTCGCGCATTTTCTGCCGATTCCGAAAGAGCTGCCGATTGACACCTTTTTTCGCACGCCCGCGGAAGCCTGGGCGCTGGGCATCCTCAGCGTGACCTTCGCGCCGCTGATGGAAGAACTCTTCTTCCGTGGTTTTCTTTATCCCGTGCTCGCGCGCCGCATGGGTGTGGCGTTCGCCGTCTTCCTCACCGCACTCGCATTCGCCTCGCTGCACGGCGCACAACTGATGTTCTCGTGGGGTCCGGTGCTCGTCATCTTTCTCGTAGGCATGGTACTCACAATGGTGCGAGCGAAAACAAATTCCGTAGCCGCAGGAGTGATCATCCACATGGCCTACAACGGAACCATAACCGTAGCGATGTTTGCGGCAACCGACGGATTTCGCCATTTGGAAAAACTGAATCAGTAGAAGTTCTCAGTTCCCAGTTCTCAGTTCTCAGTTCACAGTGTTCTGTGGAACGCTTGCTTTTTCTGAGAACTGATAACCGATAACTGACCCCCGCCTTTCTGCTATCGTAGAAATTCATGTCTGCAAGACAAGAGTTGCTGAAACTGCTGGCGCACAAATCATTTCGCCTCGGAGAATTCAAATTATCTTCCGGCGCCACGAGCGACTACTACATCGACTGCCGCACCACCACGCTCGACGCGCGTGGCGCGCAACTGGTTGGCCAGGTCTTTCTCGATGAAATGCGCTCTCAAGGCTGGCACGCCGACGCCATCGGCGGACTGACCATGGGCGCCGATCCCATCGTCGTGGCAGTAGCCGTAATCAGCGGAACGCTAAATGGTTTCCTGGTCCGCAAAGCTGAAAAGCAGCACGGCACCGGCCAGCGCATCGAAGGCTTCCACGAAAAAGGCGCGCGCGTGGTAATCGTAGACGACGTATGCACCACCGGGTCGTCGACCCTGCAGGCCATCGAAGCCGCGCGAGAATTCGGCTTCAAAGTAGTAGGAGCGATGTGCCTAGTAGAGCGCGAGGATGCGAAGGGCCGTCCGAATGTGGAGAAAGCAGCCGAGCCGGCAAAATTCGTATCGATCTTTACAGCCGATGATGTACGAAAAGAGCACCTAACAAAATAGAGTTCTCAGTTCCTGGTTCTCAGTTCTCAGAAAAGGCGTTGCGTGCTGGACACTGAGAACCGAGAACTGAGAACTGAGAACTGAGAACCGAGAACTAACGTGATTCAAACCTTGGAATGGACCAACAACGGCGTAGTCTTCATCGACCAGACCAAGCTGCCGACCGAAGAAGTCTACGTAACCTGCGCCACGCACCAGCAGGTCGCCGACGTGATCCGCAACATGGTTGTGCGCGGAGCGCCCGCCATTGGCGTGGCCGCTGCCATGGGCATAGCGCTCGGCGTAAAAAATTCCAAAGCCGAAACCGGCGCCGACCTCAAAAAAGATTTCGACCAGATTTGCGAGACCATCCGCCAGACGCGCCCCACCGCCGTCAACCTCTTCTGGGCGATTCGCCGCATGACGGAAAAATTTGAATTTCTCCGCATTCGCCCAATCCCGCAAATCAAGCAGGCATTGATCGAAGAAGCCCAGCGCATGCACGCCGAAGACATAGCCGCCAACCAGGCCATGGGACGCCACGGCGCAACGCTGATGCCCTCAAACGGCGGCGTCCTAACCCACTGCAATGCCGGAGCGCTAGCCACCGCCGGTTACGGCACCGCGCTAGGAGTGATCCGCGCCGCCGTAGAACAAGGCAAAAAAATCCACGTGTACGCCGACGAGACGCGTCCCTTTCTGCAAGGCTCGCGCCTGACCGCGTGGGAGCTGATGAAAGACGGCATTCCCACGACGGTCATCTCCGACAACATGGCCGGAGCCATGATGCAGCAAGGCAAAATCGGAGCCATCGTAGTAGGCGCCGACCGCATAGCCGCCAACGGAGACGTAGCCAATAAAATCGGAACGTACACGGTAGCCGTGCTGGCAAAGGAACACGGCATCCCGTTCTACGTTGCCGCGCCAATTTCCACGGTAGATATGGACACGCCTGACGGCAGCAAAATTCCCATCGAGCAACGCAACGCCAGAGAGGTCACGCACATCGCTGGCAGACAGATGACGCCCGACGGAGTCGAGATCGAGAATCCTGCGTTTGATGTGACGCCCGCAAAATACGTAACGGCAATCATCACGGAACGCGGCATCGCCCGCGCCCCATATGAGAACTCCCTGCGCGATTTGGCTGCAGAGATTCCGAAGCACCCCTGAACCTAGGAGCTCCACCCCTCTGTCATCTTGAGCGGAATCAGATCGTCGGCGAAGCCGACGGCCTGATGGAGTCGAAAGACCCCTACTCCGTTTTTTCCGCCCCAGCCGCATCAGGGAATTCTCGCCGCAAGGCTGACGTGCTCGCCGCCCAGTCAAAAAAGTCCAAAAGCGAGTAATGGAAAAAAACCGGACAACAAGTGTAACTGGGATTTAACAACAGCTATCTCCTGTTTCCCTGGGATTCGTCTCGTCAGGGGAGCATTCCTCTGACATTTCTTGTGAAAACGAGATGTGGCACAAAAGACCCCGACTGTCTCAACAGTGCCAACTTAATGTGCTTTGCGATGAGCGGATTATGCACCGTGTTCAGGTATTCCTTCCGGTATTTCTTCCATATCAGGTCCCGCAGGTGCTTCTTGGGGTCTGGGAAAGTGGGACGTCCAATGAGTGCTTCCCGTCAGGCCCCTCTAGCGTCCATTTCTGCCGCGCGCCCACCATCACGTCATTGTTGGACTCGTCGGCATATGCATCCACCGAGGCACGCAGTCGCACTTCGGTGAGTCGCTGTTGGAAGCTGGCCTTGAGGCGGGAGGTCACGCTGATCCCGCCCCGCATCGGCGACCGATGTTCGGTCCCACGAGCCATCTTGTGTAGGAACATTATGGC
>JBAVAA010000773.1:0-2675 GCA_049585515.1 Terriglobales bacterium
GGTTCCGGTGGCGAAAGAAATTTTCGACAAGTACATGCCGGAGCCGAATCAGATTTCCAGGCAGCGATCGAACCGCACAGTCGCCGCGAAGGATCTGCTGGAGGTTCCCAAAGGCGATATTACCGACGAAGGGTTGCGCTGGAATATCGACGTGGGGTTGCAGTATCTACATTCATGGCTTCAGGGGTTGGGCTGCGTCCCGATTTACAACCTGATGGAAGATGCGGCTACGGCGGAAATCTGCCGGGCCCAGGTGTGGCAGTGGATCAAACACGGTGCGCACCTGAAGGGTGGCCAGGTGGTGACGGCGGCCATGGTGAAGGAGATCATCCATTACCGGGCGTCGGAGTTGGCCGGGAAGTCGGGCAATGACGAGAAGCTGCGGCAGGCTGCCAAACTCCTGGAAGACTTGACGACGAGCCCGGACTTCGCCGAATTTCTGACGCTAGGCAGTTACGATTTACTGGACTAGAACGAGTGGCGGTGCGGCTGTCGATTTTTCCCATTCATCCTATGTGTTTTGCTGCGGGACGAGGGCGCGCTTCAACGCCTAATCGAAAGAATCCTACGTCAAGTTTGAGAATCGAAAATTGTTGGAACTAAGAAATCTATGAAAATCGCAAAAGATGTAACGGAACTCATCGGACATACGCCGCTGGTGCGGCTGAACCGGGTTACCGAGGGCGCGGTTGCTGAGGTTGTGGGGAAACTGGAAAGCCAGAATCCATTGGGAAGTGTAAAAGACCGCATCGGTGTGAGCATGATCGCCGACGCCGAACGCGCCGGAAGAATTAAGCCGGGGAAGACGGTTCTGATCGAGCCTACCAGTGGCAACACAGGAATCGCGCTGGCCTTCGTGGCCGCCGTGAAGGGCTACAAGCTTATCCTCACCATGCCTGAGACGATGAGTCTGGAGCGTCGCGTACTGCTGCTGGCTTTGGGCGCAGAGATTGTCCTCACGCCCGGCCCGCGCGGAATGAAGGGAGCGATTCTGAAGGCCGAGGAATTGCTGAAAGCCAATCCAGACGGCTACATTCTTCAGCAATTTGACAACCCGGCCAATCCGAAGATTCACTTCGAAACGACCGGTCCCGAGATTTGGGAAGACACCGACGGTCGCGTCGATTTTCTGATTTCCGGTGTCGGTACTGGTGGAACCATCACCGGTGTATCGGAATACATCAAGCCGCGCAAGCCATCGTTCAAGGCGGTGGCCGTGGAACCTGCCGACAGCGCGGTCCTTTCCGGGGGAACGCCGGGGCCACACAAGATTCAAGGCATCGGCGGGGGTTTTATTCCGAGCATTCTGCGCCGGGATTACATTGACGAGGTCATCACCGTGACCAATGACGAAGCCATCGACATGGCGCGCCGAATGCCGCTGGAAGAAGGACTGCTGGTTGGCATCTCTTCTGGAGCGGCGGTGGTTGCGGCTTTGCAGGTGGCGCGGCGTCCTGAAAATAAGGGGAAATTGATTGTTGTGGTTCTGCCCTCGTTCGGCGAGCGCTACTTGAGTAGTATTCTCTTCGAAGGACTCCGGAACCAGGCGTTGCAGATTCCAACGGCGCAACTGCCGGGATGAGTTCTCAGTTCTGGGTTCTTAGTTCCGGGTTCTCAGTTCCCAGTTCTCAGCGACTGCTAAATTCCTCTAACTGAGAACTGAGAACTTTTCCAACCCATGCCGCAACTGCTGTCATTAATTCGCGAAGACGTCGCCACCGTGCTTGGACATGATCCCGCGGCGAAATCGCGTCTGGAAATTTATCTCTGCTACTCGGGCCTCCATGCGGTGTGGTTTTATCGCATGAACCACTGGTTGTGGAACCACAGCTTCTTTCTTCTCGCGCGCTGGCTATCACAGGTGGCGCGTTTGCTCACTGGCATCGAAATCCATCCCGGCGCGCAGCTCGGCCGGCGCTTATTCATCGATCACGGCATGGGAGTCGTGATTGGTGAGACTGCGATTGTCGGCGAGGATGTCACGCTGTATCAAGGTGTAACCCTTGGGGGGACGGGCAAGGAGCACGGCAAGCGCCACCCGACGCTTCTTAACGACGTGGTGGTGGGGGGAGGCGCGAAGATTCTGGGCAACATCACCGTTGGAAACAACTGCCGTATAGGCGCGGGATCGGTTGTGCTGCGCGACGTGCCGGACGATTCGACTGTAGTAGGCGTGCCGGGGCACATCATTTTTCGCGAAGGGAAGCGCGTGGTCATTACCGATCCGAAGCAGATCAACGACCCGCTTTCAGAGGCCCTGGCCGCGGTTGCGTCCGAGGTGAACAAGCTAGCGGAACGAGTGCATCGGCTGGAGGGCACGGAGGGAAGCGAACCGCTCTCCGCGTCTCTGCAACGCATCATCGAAGACATCGACTTCCAGATATAGAGCTGCCTTCGCCGGTCTGTCGATGCGGTCGAGTGGCGCGGCCTGAGGCTCCCCAAGTGCGTGGCGTTGTAAAATGATGCTATGCCGCTACCATCGGAAAACCCGACGTTCAACAAGAAGCGCACGCCGCCACCAGATGAGACTTTTGAAGAGGCGGCCTACCTCAAGGCGCTGGGAGAAAAGCAGAAAGTCGTGAGCCTGAAATTGGCTGATGGCGAAGTGGTCCGCGGCTGGATTGAGTACTATGACAAAAATATGGTGCGGGTAACGCGCGAAGATGGCCCGAACC
>JBAVAA010000774.1:0-1676 GCA_049585515.1 Terriglobales bacterium
CCAGGAGCCGGCTGAAAGCCGGCTGCGGCCAAGATTGGCCGCCCTCCAATCTTGTATGGACCGGGCACATGGGTAACAGTTCTATCCAGGCACATGGGTGACACTTTTAATCCCAAAGGACTCGTCAAACGAGTTGTATGGGGTGGAAAGAGACATGCGTCATGGAAGAACGATTTCAGTTTATTCAAGAGTACCGGTCAGAGAATTGGAGCTTTGCAGAGCTGTGCCGGAGGCGTGGCGTCAGCCGGAAGACGGGATATAAGTGGCTGGCGCGCTACCAACAGGAGGGTGCCGAGGGGTTGCGGGATCAGTCGCGGGCGCCGCAGGAGCACCCCAACCAGATTCTGGCCGAAGTAGCGGAAGCGGTGGTGGACCTGAGGCGGGAGCACCCCTTGTGGGGTCCGGAGAAGCTGCGCGCCCGGCTACAGCGGACTATGCCCGAGATCCTTTGGCCGGCGCCCAGCACCATCGGAGAACTGCTGAAGCGCAGGGGGATGACGGTGCCCGTGCAACGGCATCGCCGGGCCGGCCCGAGCCTGAACCCGCTGAGCCACGTCCAGGCAGCCAATCAAGTATGGTGTGTGGACTTTAAGGGATGGTTTCGCTGCGGAGACGGCAGCCGGTGCGACCCGTTGACACTGACCGACGCACACAGCCGATATTTGCTGCGGTGTCAGGCTTTGGCCGGGGAAGACGGGCGTAGCGTGCGGGACGTCATGGAGGGGGCCTTCCGCGAATATGGCCTGCCGGAGGCGTTGCGCAGCGACAACGGAGAACCGTTCGCCAGCCCTGGGGTGGGAGGTCTGAGCCGGCTGTCGGTGTGGTGGTTAAAGCTGGGGATCCGGCCGGAGCGGATCCCGCGTGGCAAGCCCCAGCACAATGGACGGCACGAGCGGATGCACCGGACCTTGAAGGCCGCTACCGCGCGGCCGCCGGCGGGCAATCTGCGGATGCAACAACAGGCTTTTGATGCCTTTCAGCGGGAATACAATGAGGAGCGGCCGCACGAAGCATTGCAAATGAAGACCCCCTGTGAGTGTTATGCGGCCTCCAGCCGTCGCTATCCCAGCCGGCTGGCAGAACCGGAATACGACGGTGAGTGGGAGGTGCGGCGGGTGCGGGAGTGTGGCCGGATGCGCTGGTGGAGCGGCAGCATATTCGTGGGGAAGGCGCTGGTAGGGGAACTGGTCGGGCTAGAGCCCCAGGACGAGGGTATCTGGCGCGTGTGGTTTTGCGGCTACCCCATCGGGCTGTTGAACGAGCGCAAGGGCAAGATCCAGAAACTGGACCCTGGCGCCGAGCCTGACCCAGCCGCACCGATACAGGTTGCGGCGGAGACCGGCGCGCTGGAGCGCGCATGAGGCGCTGCCGCATACTCCGTCCCGACCAGGGTTCCCCATTCAGGGCCGCGGATTTTCTGGCGCCGGTAAAACAGCGCGCGGTCAGGATCAGCATGGATGGGCGCAGTCGCGCGCTGACAATGTTTTCAGCGAGCGGCTGTGGCGCAGCTTGAAAGTACGAACTGGTCTATCCCGGCGGCTTCGCCAGTGGGGCCGACCTGTATCCGGCGCTGGGTCGCTACTTCCGTTTCTACAATCATCGGCGCCCGCACCAGGCACTCGACCACGTCGCCGGCAGATCTGTATCCACAGGGACCCAAAAGGAAAAGGGCGTGA
>JBAVAA010000775.1:0-4247 GCA_049585515.1 Terriglobales bacterium
CTGCAAGACCGTGGCGCCGAAAGTGCCGCGAAAATTCCAGAAAAGCGGCATTCTCTTCGCGCACATCGTAGAGAATACCGATGGCGCTGATTGTCTTGCTGGAAAGCCGGATGATCTTGCGGCCAGAACCGCCGAGTTGGCCCTGTAGCGGCTCGGCCCGCTCTACCGGCGAGTGGAAGTGTTGCTCAAAAAGTCTGTTGAGAACTTCCATGAAGGGATTTCCAGCGACTCACTAGCTTACGTACGTCTTCTTAAAGATAACATTGGACGCGCGAGCGACCTGCGCAGACCTGACCGGCGGTGGAAATATTAGCGCGGCCGTCTTGGCGGCTGTCCAGCGGGTAAACTTCCGCCGCCGAGGGCGAGACGCCCTGGGGACAGCCGGCAGGATGCCGGCGCTACAGTCATCGTGCTTGGCTTGTCAGGTTCCGGTCTGCAGGATCACCACGAGCCGTCGAGGTCCGTGCGCGCCCTGCACGAGAATTTTCTCGATATCGGCGGTGCGGCTGGAACCGCTGATGACGCAGGCAAATGAATTATGGTCGAGGATGCGTTCTTGGGACACGCGGCCCAGGGCCGTTGCCAAATCCGGAACCAATTGCGCGATCTTCGCATAGACGACATGGCAGGGCGCGATCACCGATGCCCCGCGACCGCCGCATGAAGCGGTCACAAGTATCGATCCGGTTTGCGCGATGAGAGCTTCGGCGAGCGTGACCGTTGCCTGCGAAGCTTCGCTTGGCGCACCTTCACTGGACCAGCGAATCGCACGTCCAGGCGCGGCCAATTCGACCAGCCTTCGCAGCGATGGATCGTCTTGCACAAAGATTTCCCCATCGGCAAGAGACTGAAGAACTTCCGCAAGCTGTCGCGCACTCGCCGCGGAATCGGCGGTAAGCGCGCATTCCATGAGGTTGGCAACACACTCCTGCCGGAATCGTTCGAGAGGATTATTGATGGGTTCGAAGATCACAGAAGGGGAAGCCGTCGCAGCAGGCTCCGCAGCGGCAGTGCGCAAGCCCGCGCGAATCCGCTGCAGAATCTGTTCGCGACTCGCGTTCTCGGTATGCGCTTCTTCAGCTTGCGGCACGGTCTTTTCTCCAGCGCGCTCGAAATGATTCGGAAGGTAACGGCACGGGCGAGCGATATCGATTCCACTTCCGCATCGGGTCGAAGATCGTTCCCTGCAATCCAAGGCCGTAAGCCATCCGCAGAGATTTGCGTATTAACCAGCCTCCGAGGGCGTAAATCCGAGGATGAAGCATGACGTGTCGCCAGCCGCGGAACATAAGTCGCTCACTCGAAGTCGTAGCGCCCGCCTCGGTCGCGTTGCGGCGGTTTTGCAGCAGGTGGTGATGCAAATCGATTTTCACCGGACACACGCTGCTGCACGCGCCGCACAAAGAAGACGCATAGGACAAGTGCTTGAACTCCGCGATGCCGTTCAGGTGCGGCGTCAGCACGCTGCCAATCGGCCCGGGATAAGTTGTGCCGTAAGTGTGTCCTCCGACATGGCGGAATACGGGACAGATGTTCAGGCAGGCGCCACAGCGGATACAGTGCAGCACTTCGCGTTGTTCGGCGTCGGCCAGCAACCGGCTGCGCCCGTTATCCACGAGCACTACATGGAATTCTTCTGGTCCGTCTGCTTCCCCCGGCTGGCGCGGACCGCCGATCAGCGTGCTATAGGTCGTAATCCCCTGCCCCGTGCCGGAAGTTGCCAGCACCGGCCATAGCACAGCCAAATCCTCTAGACGGGGAATCACTTTTTCGATGCCGGTGACCACCACGTGAATCCGCGGAACGCTGGTGCACAGGCGGCCGTTGCCTTCATTGGTGGAGATTGCAATGGCCCCCGCGTCGGCCACCAGGAAATTCGCGCCGGAGATACCCATCTCGGCCGAAAAGAAGGCTTGGCGCAACACTCGGCGGGCAACAGCCATCAAATACGCGGGATCGTCGCTCTCGATTTTCTGTCCCAGTTTTTCCTGAAACAGGGTAGCGATCTGGCCGCGCAACAGATGCATGGCCGGGGTGACGATGTGGTAAGGCCCCTCTTCACGCAACTGCACAATGAACTCGCCAAAATCGGTTTCCCAGACCTTGATGCCCGCTTTCTCGAGCGCCGGACCGAGATGGATTTCCTCCGTCACCATGGATTTCGACTTCACCACGGTACGCACGTTGAACCGGGCCGCCAAGTTCTTCACATACTCGCAGGCCTCTTCGCTATTGGCCGCCCAGAAAACATGTCCGCCGCGCGCGGTTACCTTTTCCTCGAACTGCAGAAGGTAGCGATCCAGATGATTTATGGCTTCCCGCTTGATCTCCTGGCACTTCTGGCGAGCGGCTTCCCAATCCTTGATCCGTGCGCGGCCTTTAAGGTGTGCCGCATCGTAGCTGTCCATGCCGCGACGGATCACTTCGCGGTGCATCAAGTCCGCCGACTTTACGGCGGCATCCTGCAGAAAGCGCTGGGCGGCGGCTGAGCTCACGGCCGCTCCTGCTGCGGACTTTTTGACGGCTGGCCGTCCTGCGCGAGGATGCTGGCCAAGTGAATGGCGCGGATGGACGTCTGGCGTTTGCCCAGAATCCCCTGGATGTGCAGCAGACAGCTGGGATCGATCGCGGTCACGAACTCCGCTCCAGTGGCAGCCGCATTCTCAGCTTTGGAATTTCCCATGGCGGCCGAAATGTCGGCAAACTTGGTTGCGAAGGTTCCTCCGAAACCGCAGCATTCCTCCGAGCGATTCATTTCAACCAGCTTCAAATCCTTCACCTGGCGCAGCAGCTTCAGCGGCTCGTCGCGCAGCTTGAGCTCGCGAAGTCCGTGACATGAGGCATGGTAAGTGACCGTATGCGGGAAAGTTGCACCGACCTGGGTGACAGCGGCAACCTTCACCAGAAATTCGGAAAGTTCAAATGTCCGGTTGGCTATTGCAATGGCGTCGTCGCGCAACGAGCTCTTGGCGAGCAATTCCGGGTAGAACGTTCGAACCATTGTCACGCAGGAACCGGAAGGGCACACGACCACGTCGGCATGCTTGAAGACGCGAACGAAACGCTCGGCGCAGGGTCGCGCTTCGTCCCAGTATCCAGTGTTGAAGGCAGGCTGGCCGCAACACGTTTGATCTTGGAGGTATTCGACTTCGCAGCCAATTCGACGCAGCACCTTGACCGTATCAACCGCCACTTCGGGCAACAGTTGGTCAACGAAGCACGGGACGAATAGCGAAACCTTGCGTTGCACACTCCAACTTTCTGGTCGATCGCAGCAGCCAGTATTTAAGCGCTGCACTCAACTTCTGCTAAATTCCTCTCTATCGCAGCACTAGACGGGTAAAAGGAAACACATACGCTTCGAAGGTCACCAGGATTCCCACCAACGCCGCCAGCGCAATGCTATGAAAGAACACGTACCGCAGGATGTCGCCTTCGTGTCCATACCACTCGGTGGCGGTGCTGGCGACAACGATGCTCTGCGCATCGATCATCTTGCCCATGACCCCACCAGCGCTGTTAGCCGAGCTCATCAGGATCGGAGAAATGCCAATCTGCTGCGCGGAAATCTTCTGCAGGCTGCCGAACAGCACGTTGGACGACGTATCCGAACCGGTCAGAGCCACACCCAGCCAGCCCAGCAGCGTTCCGAAGAACGGATATAAGTGTCCCGTCCGCGCAAACGCCAGGCCCATGGTGGCATCCACGCCTGAGTAGCGGGTCATGATGCCGATCGAGAGCATGGCCGCGATGGTCATCAGCGAAAACCGTATGTGCCAAACGGTTTGCCACCACATGACAAAGATCCTCGAAAGCGGCAGGCCCATGATGAAACCGGAGATGACCGCCGCGAACAGGATTCCCGACCCCGTGGCCGAAAGCCAGTTAAGACCGAACACGGCTGACTCGGGCGAAGGTTTCGCCACAACGGGGGGCATGCGCTGCGACAGTTTGTTGAGGCCCGTCACGGGAATCTGCGGGTTGGTGATCTTGCTCGGCGGAGTCGACCAGGTTTTCATGGATGCGAAGGTCTTTTCCGGAGTATTCATCAGCGCCTTGCCGGTCGGTGTGCCCCAGCAGAAAACACAAATGCTCAGCACCAGCCATGGCAGCCATGCGCGCGCGACCTCGCCGCGGCTGTAGCCGTGCTGGCCGCGAGCGGCGCGCTGCTCACCTGCCTCCTCTCCCTCGTGCCCCCAAATCTTTTTCGGCTGCCATATCTTGAGGAAAAGGATAAGACATGCCAT
>JBAVAA010000776.1:0-2459 GCA_049585515.1 Terriglobales bacterium
GCACTTTAAAGTCTCGATCACTGCGGGATGGAACCGCATGGTAGTGGCTAAAACCCTGTGCTTGCAAGGAGTTAGCCAAAAGTAGCACTATCATTATCGTTTTCATATTTTGCTACGACAAACCTAACAATTTCTTAGCTTCAGCTTCGGCTACCGCTGCTACCACCGATAGACTGAGACTTCCAACAAGACCGCTTACGCGCTTCTTCGTACTCTCCCAGATGTTCTTATTACGGATATTATCTACAAATTCATGCCCTTCCCAGGTGAGACCTCTCACAACCATAGGAATCATCTCAGCATTTCCATCTATGAACCTGTTCCTGATTTACGACGGTACCGTTTTTCAATTCGGAGCGACCGCCCACAACGTCATCTATGATACTGCTGCTCAAATTTGGCTCCAGGCCCCGAACTTCCCGAAGGCCAATGGTGAACAACTGGACGTCTACGATGGTCCCGCCTCGATTCTTCCCAACGGACACGTGCTCGTGATGACCAGCCCCGGCCAATATGAAACCGGTGCGCAATTCTTCGAGTGGAACGGCAAGCACTTCATTTCAGCTCCGCCGACACCGAACGCACCGAACGTTAGCTCCTACTATGGCCGCATGCTAGCCTTGCCGGACGGAGGAGTTATGCAAACCGATTACTCCAACGACGTCGAGATCTATTACTCCTCCGGTGGCCCAGACCCAGCTTGGGCGCCCGCCATCACGAGCGCTCCTACGGTCCTCCATCCCGGCCAGTTAAATCTCTCGTTAAGTGGTACGCAGCTCAACGGACTCTCGCAGGGCGCTGCCTTCGGAGACGATTTCCAGGATGCCACCAACTATCCGCTGGTTCGCGTCACCAACGTGGCTACCGGGCATATCTTTTACTGTCGCACTCACAACCACAGCTCCATGGGCGTGGCCACCGGTTCGCTGGTCGTCACCACCCGCTTCGACGTTCCCGCCGACATTGAATTGGGAGCGAGTCAACTGCTGGTCGTTGCGAATGGCATTTCCTCCGCGCCAGTGACCGTCACGGTCGCCAAATAAAGTTGCCCCTTCCCCAGGTCTCGCGGGTTTTCGGAGACCTGGGATCGCTGCTAGACTGGAGGCGATGGCAACCCAAGCCGCAACCTTCCCCGCATCCGCCCCAGCATCCGCCGGAATCCTGCTGCCCGCATTCACCCTCTGGTGGCGGGAGGTAGTGCGCTTCTATCGCCAGCGCGCGCGTGTAGTCGGCGTAATCGCTTCCCCGCTCCTGTTCTGGATCGTCATCGGCTCCGGTTTCGGAACGTCATTTCGCTCCGGACAATCCGCTGGCCAGCAGAACTATCTGGATTATTTTTATCCCGGGGTGCTGGTAATGATCGTGCTCTTCACCGCCATTTTCACCATGATGTCGGTGATCGAGGATCGCAACGAAGGCTTCTTGCTTTCAGTGCTCGTCGCGCCTGTACCGCGCGCGGCCATCGTTCTGGGGAAAGTTTTGGGAGGCACCACGCTCGCCACCGCCCAGGGGTTGGTTTTTCTGGTCTTCTCGCCGTTGGTCGGTATACAGATGACGCTGGCCTCCTTCGGGCTGATCGCTCTCACGGTGTTTCTCGTCGCCTTCGCTCTGACGGCGCTTGGCTTTGCCATCGCGTGGCCGATGGATTCGACGCAAGCGTTTCATGCCATCATCAATTTGTTCTTAATCCCGCTGTGGCTGCTTTCGGGAGCTATGTTCCCGCTCTCCAAGGCTTCGGCGTGGATTCGCTGGCTCATGTACGCCAATCCGCTGACCTATGGAGTCGAGGCGCTGCGAACCTTGATGTATCCAGGTGCGCCCAGTTCGTTCTCGTTCGAATTCTCGCTAACGGCGTCGATTTTGACATTGGTTCTATTCGCGCTATTCATGTTCGGCCTGGCCTTTGTGCTCGCGAATCGGCGCACAACGAAGCCGGCAGCGTAGAAAATTAGTAAAGTTGTCATCCCGAGCAAAGCGAGGGACCCCTATTCCCGGCACACATTTTCGGGCGAGCAGGGGTTTGCTCGCTCCACTCGGGATGACAAAATGAACCGACAATTACAAAATGCCCCTGGACATTCTGGCACTGGCCGCGCACCGCGACGACGTAGAACAAACCTGCGCCGGAACCCTCCTCAAAATGGCAGAGCGCGGCTACCGCACCGGCATCCTCGACCTCACCCAGGGAGAAATGGGAACGCGCGGCACCATGGAAGACCGCGCCCGCGAAGCCGCCGAGGCCGCGCGCATCCTGAAAGTTTTCTGGCGCAAAGCTCTCGACATTCCCGACGGCCGAGTCGAGAACACGTGGGACAACCGCCTGAAGATCGTCCGCGTACTTCGCGAGCAGCGTCCGCGCGTCTTGATTCTTCCCTACTGGGAGGGCCGCCATCCCGACCACTACACCGCCTCGATTCTAGGCTACGAAGCCGCGTTTTTATCAGGTCTGGCAAAGCTGG
>JBAVAA010000777.1:0-2474 GCA_049585515.1 Terriglobales bacterium
GATCAATCCCGACTCCACCAGGCGGCTTACATAAGAATGATCGCGCGTGACCCGATGAATCTGGTGGTCGCGGATCAGGTAAAGCCGCGTGTCGCCAACATGAACGTAGTAAAGCGCGTCGTATTGCGCAGGGCCGTCCCCCACTCTGACGATCGCCGCGGCGGTGCAGGTTGTTCCCATCCCGCGCAGCTCGGGATGGGCAAAGCTGTATTCCCGGATCTGTTCGTGGGCCGTCTGCAAACCTTCGATCAGCGCGTGCTGCGGATCGTCGCCACCAAAGTCGCGATAGACGGCCACCAGTGTTTCCACCGCCAGCCGGCTCGCCTCCTGCCCGCCTTCGTAGCCGCCCATGCCGTCGGCCACCACCGCCAGCCGCCCCTTGCGTTGGAACTCCCGATCGTCCTCGGGCTCCCAATAACCAAAGGAATCTTCGTTATTCTGGCGCACGCAACCCAAGTCGGTTTGGCCCGACACTTCGATCCCAGTGCGAACTTTCATCCGGGCACGACTTCGCTGACACGAATTGGAAACATACTCAGGAATGCAGTTAGAAACATAGTCAAACGATCGCACTGAGGACAATCGGATGATTATAAGGGTTTGCGGGCAGGGGGCTCAAACAGAGTACTGAAAAAGGATCGAGGGCGGCTAAGTGAGCGGGCCTAAAACACGACGGGGACGGCAGTGAAGGCCGTCCCCGCGAAGTTGCCAGCATCAAGTATAAGCTACGGGCCGCAGGCTCCGGTTGGGTTGGTGGTACCCGAAATGCCTGCCTCGGAGGCCACAGCGACAAAGACGGGCGGAGTCGTAAACCCTGCATAGGTAGCCGTGACTGAATACGAACCGGCCAAACCCCAGGCTGGGGCTGTCGCCGGGGGCGTAGCGCTATTTTCCCAGGTACAGATAAAGGGTGACACGGCCGTGAGCAGTCCAGTCGGGTTCAGCAGGACAGTGCTCGGCGGGGTCGGAAGGGGGTCGCCAAATTGATCGACGCTACCCGGGGTAATCGAGATATGGTAGGCGACCGCGCCCCCCAAATTGTCCAGAAGCTTCTGTTTTCCGCTGCTGTAGTTCCCCCATGTATAGAGCTGGGTCGTGGCGCCCTCGCCCGACAAGTCAACAGTACCCGGAGCGGACTCCGTTGTGTTCGAGGACGAAAGCTGGATGGACTGCAAATCATTCGTGGTTCCGCAGCCCAGCATGCTGAACGCCAGCAACGCGCAAGCCAACGCGGCAAAGAGAGTTTGACGATTCACCGCCGAGTACCTCCAATAGGGGATTTTCCGTATCCGGAAATCTTCTGCATCGTCGCAGTATCCGTCACACGAGGCAAGGTAACCAAAGTCACTGCGTGGAACCGGCGTGAGCCTCTGTCCCATCGAACAAATAGCCGATCGGAGTTTCCGCAGAAACACCCAGACTCAACGTGAAAGAAGCTAGAACTCGTCTACAATCACCCAATGTCCGAGCAAAACCCCGAACAAAGCCCGGGTCAGGTACCCGGCCAGCCTGTGTCTCCCCCGCAACCTGTGCCGCCGCAGCCGATCACGGAGTTTCACATCGGCGACGAATTCGGGACTGCCAAACGCAATCTGCCTCCGCTGGGCATAGTGCTGATTTGCATCGCGGTCGTCGCTTTGATTGTGGGGATATTTGCCTTCAAGGAACGTCCGAAACCGCAGGGCGCGGGTTCGATCGATTTCGTGGCCGCGGTCGAGGTGCCCGGGCAGGACACGGTCCTGACCGCCATCACCATGACGTTGCGGAACACCGCCAGAACGCCGTTGTGGATTCACACTCTTAAGGCGCAGCTCACCACGGCCGACGGCAAATCCTACGAAGACGACCCTGCGTCCGCGGTGGATTTCGACCGCTATTTTCAGGCGTTCCCGGTGTTGAAGGAAAGTACCGAGCCGCCACTTTTACCCGAAATCAAGTTACCCGCCGGAGCCGAACGGAAAGGAACCATCATTGTCGGGTTCAAGGTGACGAAAGAAGCGTTTGATCAGCGCAAGTCGCTGACTGTCAGCGTTCAACCCTATGACCAGGTATTGCCGGTGGTATTGAAATGAGGAATGATCGAGCGATGGAGAGACGGGCGTCCCGCCCGTCCTGGGCGCAAAATATTCGACCATTGCTCACTCATTTTCAAGTTGCTTACGCGCCTGCGCCAGCGCAGCCTGTTCCGTCTTGCTTACCTTGGGGTATTTCAGGTTCATGGCGTTCAGCGCGTCTACCACGGCGTGCGAGACCACCAGCCGGGTAAACCATTTGTTATCCGCCGGCACAACGTACCAGGGGGCATGTCCGCTCGCCGTGTGCCGGATCATATCTTCATACACATTTTGATAGGCGTCCCAGAATTCACGCTCCTTCACATCGGCCGAAGAAAACTTCCAGTTTTTGTCCGGCGTGTCGAGCCGTTCCAGGAACCGGCGCTTTTGTTCCTCCTTGGAAAGGTGCAGGAAGAACTT
>JBAVAA010000778.1:0-8410 GCA_049585515.1 Terriglobales bacterium
ATCCCAGACTTCGTCCTTATTGAACGGGCTGTTGAGCAGAAAGACGCCGCCAGGAACGAGGGTGCTGAGCATGTCATAGCGCTCGAGGAAGATCCATTGATGGCAAGCCACGAAATTGGCTTTGGAAACCAGGTAGCTGGAACGGATCGGCTGCGGCCCGAAACGCAGGTGCGAAACGGTCATTGCTCCCGATTTTTTGGAGTCGTAAACGAAGTATCCCTGCCCGTAATTCTCAGTGTTCTCTCCGATGATCTTGATCGAGTTCTTGTTGGCGCCCACGGTGCCATCCGCGCCCAAGCCGTAGAACATGGCTCGCACCACGTTCTCGGGTTCGATGGAAAAATCGGAATCATAATCGAGACTGGTATGGCTGACGTCGTCTTGAATGCCGACGGTGAAGTGATCTTTCGGTCCGTCCTGCTTCAGATTGTCGTAAACGGCTTTGACCATCGCGGGCGTGAATTCTTTGGACGAAAGACCGTAACGCCCGCCGACGATTTCTGGCGCGGACTTCAGCGATCCATAACCCAGCTTGATTCCTTCGTGAATGCCGTTGACAACGTCAAGATAGAGCGGCTCGTGTGCGGCGCCGGCTTCTTTGGTCCGGTCGAGGACGGCGATCTTTTTCACGGTTGCTGGAAGCGCCTCGATGAACCGCTTGACGGAAAATGGACGGTACAGCCGGACTTTCAGCAAGCCAACTTTTTCGCCAGACTGATTCAGGTAATCCGCAGTTTCGTGAGCAGTCTCGGCCCCGGAACCCATCATGACGATTACGCGTTCGGCATCGGGCGCGCCCGCGTAATCGAACAGGTGATAGGAACGCCCAACGACCTGGGCAAACTTGTTCATCACTTCCTGGACTTTGTCCGGACAGGCCTCGTAGAACGGATTACAGGCCTCACGCGCCTGAAAATAGACGTCCGGATTCTGCGCCGTGCCGCGCAAGACGGGGTGGTCGGGAGAGAGCGCTCGTTGCCGATGCTCGATGACACGATCCATGTTTATGAGGGCGTGCATGTCGTCCTCGGTCAGCATTTCGATTTTGTTGACCTCATGCGAGGTGCGGAAACCGTCAAAAAAATGAAGGAAAGGAATGCGGGTTTCGAGCGTGGCAGCGTGGGCGATGAGTGCCAGATCCATTGCCTCCTGAACGGAGTTCGAGGAGAGCATGGCGAACCCTGTGGTGCGGCAGAACATCACGTCGGAGTGATCACCGAAAATGGAAAGCGCGTGCGTTGCGACAGTGCGGGCGCTGACATGAAAAGCCGTCGGCGTAAGTTCGCCAGCGATCTTATTCATGTTGGGAATCATCAGAAGCAATCCTTGCGACGCGGTGAATGTGGTGGATAGTGCTCCAGTTTGAAGAGCGCCATGAACGGCCCCCGCGGCGCCGCCTTCGCTTTGCATTTCGATCACATGGGGTACAGAACCCCAGATATTCGGTATGCCTTCCGACGACCACTGATCCGCCCATTCGCCCATGTTGGAAGATGGCGTGATGGGATAAATGGCGATGACCTCATTGAGGCGGTATGCGACATACGCTACTGCCTCGTTGCCGTCCATGGTCTTGAACTTACGCTTCATGACATCCCCTTCTGAACTTCCCAAGTGTTGACGGGCTTTGCCCGGTGACTCCGTCCGCTGTGAAGAACAGCTAACGGTTACATGGAGAATGCCGGAAGGAGGGTGAGTTTGTCGGGAACGCGGCTCACACGGACGTGTGATCCAGGTCACAAAGGTCAGAGGTTAGATTGCAGAGGCTAAGTCTCCGTAGTGGCAATGCTGCGCGAAGCAGGCCTTAGCCTCTGAATCTGAGGGCTGGACGGGCGACGACGCCGTCTCTGCACTAAACCGCTCAGAGCTCCAAGGTAGCCCGGAGCGAAGTTAGATCTTCATCCGCGCGAATTCGAAAACCCAGGCGCCTGAAGACAGCCTGCATGGCTATGTTGTCAGGCAACATCTCGGCGGAGACCTGGCTGACCTTTTCATCTCGCGCGATCTGTACAACACGCCGCAGTAGTTCGTGTCCCAAACCGAGCTTTTGATACTGATCCGAAACCAGCGCCGCCACTTCCGCTTCGTTCCTGGTGTGAAGCTTGTTCATACGTCCTACGCCGAGAATCCGGCGCTCGCCGGTTCCGGGATCCGTGCGTTCGGCGACCAGCGCCATTTCACGGTCGTAATCGCCGAAACAGATGCGCAGCAGACGCTCATGCTCGACGCGTCGGCTCAGGCTGAGGGAGCAGAAATAGCGCAGATAGACGCTGCGATCGGAAAGCGTCTCGTGAAACTTAGCAATCAGCGGTTCGTCTTCGGGTCGTATGGGACGGATGGTCACCTGATTTCCATCCTTCATGGTCCAGGTCGAGACATACTGGGAAGGGTAGGGACGGATGGCGGGCTTGGGCAACTTGTCGAGGGTAACGGCGGGATCGTGCAGCGCGATTCTGGCATCGAGAGCTATCAGACGCTCGGGCGAGGCGAGCAGAGGATTGATGTCGATCTCCTTGATCCACCGCTGCTCGAGCACGAACTGACTGAATCGCACCAGCAGATTCTCCAGCGCCGCGATATTCACTGGTTTGCGGCCGCGGACTCCCTTTAACGCCGCAAAGATATTGGTTTGCTCCATCAATCTCTGCGCCAGGGTTGTATTGAGCGGTGGAAGGGCCAAGGCGTGATCTCGATAGACGTCGACCAGCAGGCCGCCAGAACCGAACAGGATGACGGGCCCAAACTGTTGGTCGATGGTGCTCCCGAGGATCAAATCGTATCCATCGAAGCGAACCATCGGTTGGACGGTTACCCCTGAGAATTCTTTGAGGCCTGCTTTCTCGGCAACCGAAGACTTGATCTCGCGATAGGCGGAGCGGACTGCGACCTCATCTCGCAAGTTCAGTTTGACGCCGCCCACATCCGTTTTGTGAACGATGGTTTCGGAAAGAACTTTCAGCACTACCGGGAAGCGCAGCTCAGCAGCCACCTTGGCCGCCTCATCTTCGCTGAACGCGGCGCGCGTCTCCACGACCGGGATGCCGTATAACGACAACAGTTGCTTCGACTCCAACTCGTTGAGCAGTACGCGGCCTTGTTTGCGTGCATTCTGAATGGATTGTTCGACCTGTTTGCGCGATTCGTTTTCCGCCGACGGTTCTGTGAGGGTGGGGGTTTCATACAGTCCGCGCAGGTTATAGGTGTAGCGCCACATGTAAGTGAAAGCTCGCGCCGCGGTGTCGGGAAATGGGAAGGTAGGAATGCCCGTTGAATTCAAGGCAGCTTCGCCGGCGGCAACGCTGTTTCCTCCCATCCAACTGGCCAGCACGGGCTTGGCAGATTTGGCATAAGGTTTCATGCGTTCCGCAACCTGCGCCGGGTCGGTCATTCCTTGCGGGGCGAGGATGACCAGGAGGCCGTCGCTGTTGGGATCTTGCGATGCAATTTCAAGGGCACGGGCATAGCGCTCGGAATCGGCATCGCCGAGAACGTCGATAGGATTGTTGTGGCTCCAGTGGGCGGGGAGGAACTCATCCAAACGCCGCAGGCTTTCGGGCGAAAGCTCGGTAAGTTCTCCACCGTTGGCTACGAGCGCGTCGGTGGCCAGAACCGCCGGTCCGCCCGCATTGGTCAAGATGGTAAGCCGCGGACCCTTGGGGCGAGGTTGTTTGCCGAGCACCTCCGCCATATAGAAAAGGTCGGAGATATTGTGGACCCGCAAAACGCCCGAGCGACGGAAGGCTGCCTCCAATACATCGTCGCTGCCGGTCATTGCGCCGGTGTGCGATGCGGCCGCCCGCGATGCCGCCTCTGACCGTCCGGCCTTGATGACGAGGATTGGTTTGGTGAGGGCGACTTCACGGGCTGCGGACAAAAACGATCGCGCGTCTCCCACGGATTCCATGTAGAGCAGGATGCTCTTGGTGTGGGGGTCGTCGCCGAAGTAGTAGATGAGATCGCCCCAACCGATATCGAGCATTGAACCAGTGGAAACAATCGCGCTAAAGCCCACTTCCTCGCGCTGGCTCCAGTCGAGGATCGCGGTCAAAAGCGCTCCACTTTGACTCAGAAATGCGACGCTTCCGGCTTTGGGCGCGTTTTTGGCGAAAGTGGCATTCAATCCCATAAACGGGTTCATAATGCCCAGGCAATTGGGGCCAATCAGACGCATGGAGCCGCGCACCAATTGCTCTTGAATTTGCTTTTCCAGAGCTGCGCCCTGCGCGCCACGCTCTCGGAATCCTGCCGAAATCACAACCGCCGACTTGGCGCCGGCATCCACGCACTCCCCAATGATCGGCGCGACCGTCGCCGCCGGAGTGGCAATTACGGCCAAGTCCACAGCTTGCGGAATGTCGCGAATGTTCGCGTAGGTTTTGATGCCCAGCACTTCCGGATGCTTGGCATTGACGGCATAGACTTTCCCGCGAAATCGACCCTGCAACAAGTTCTCGAGAACGGTTCGGCCCACGGTAGCGGGACGGCTGGTTGCGCCGATGACGGCCACGGAGCCTGGAGTGAACATGGCGTCCAGTCCGATTTTTTGCGGTTCCGTCTGTATGCCATCGTTCGGCGATCGTCCTACAAGATCAGTCTCGGTGGAACTCATATGCGCTCCTTATCGATCGTCATCATCAATCATCATCGATCATAGATCAGGCGCTGGCACCCACAGGTCGAGGATAGACTATCTTGAAGGTTTGGAGAGCGGTTCTCAGTTCTCAGTAAAACCGAAGAAATTTTCTGAGGACTTAGAACTCAATTGTCTTTGTTGTACCGGGACGCTCCGCCACGCACGGTAAGTACTGGGCATTCAGCCTGTGTCAAGATTTGGGCGGTGGTGCTGGCTAGGTGTGTAGCGAGTCCAAGCCTGCCGCGCACTGGACGCACACCGAGAACGATTAAATCGGCTGCGTGATCTCGGGCAATCTCCAGAATTCGATTCGCTGGCGGGGCGAACTGCTGGCCGAACTCGAGCAGGCATTGTGGATGAACCCAGGGTTCGGCCTCAGGCGGAACCAGTTCCTTGAGACTTCGCATCACGTACGCCTTGATTGCTTCCCGGTCCAGGATGCCAGCTGCGGGCTGCTCAATTACGTGGAGCAGTGCCAGTTGTGCCTCATCTTCTTCCGCTAACGAGAGGGCATAGGGCAATGCGGCCAGGGAATCTTCACTAAAATCGGTTGCGAAGACAATATACCCAAATTGAGTGTCGCCACTCGGTTGACGAGGTACTTTCGGGCCGATGCTTAGAACAGGACAAGCGGCGCGTCGAAAGACTTCTTCGGCGACAGAACCTATAAACAGCTTGCCCACGCCCGTACGGCCATGAGTGCCCAGCACGAGCAAATCAATCTGGTGTTCTTCGATGATCTGCACGAGCGTGTTTGCGATCTTCCCCCTTGGGGTGAGGACGCTGTGTGGGATTCCTTGCAACTGCTTCTCGAGTTGAGTGACGTAAGGTTGAATCCTCTCGTCTTCTTCCTCGGCCACTGCCGGCCAGCAGTCCGGCGACATCAATATCAACTCCGCCTGGGTAGGCCTGACATGAGCTGCATGTAAATTCGCCCCATACCGCCGCGCTACCGACAAGGCATAGGGGAGGGCCGCATTCGAGCAGGGCGAGAAATCGGTGGCGAACAGGATGTTGTTGAGAGCGATCCGCCGACCGGCTTCCACAGTGTGAGCTTGCATAAGACACCTCCAAGAATGCATATCTATGGAGAAGGTGACCGCGCGGTTAGCGCTGTCTCCTTCTCGTGGTGAGGAGGTGACGCAGCTGATCTGACAAGCTCCTACTGGAGCTTGGTGTTTTGCCGGCGAGCCTCCTCTTTGTCCGAATCTGTTAACGGTGATCCGGCCTCTACTCGTGGAATGCCGACCTGCACATGGGGTTCAAATCTCTGTTCGACCGAGAGCGCCCGCGAGACCAGACATAACCCCTTTGCCTTCTGCAAAAGTTTGAGAGCCCGGGCCTCGTCCTCTTCTTGCGGAACCATCAAACGTGCGCGAATCAGGACTTCGCGGAGGCTGTAGCCACGATCTGCCTTGCCGATAGCGCTTTCCACTTCCACCTGGAGGTCGGTGTACTCAAACTTGGAGTTTTCCGCGAGTGCTCGAAAGGTGGTGGTGTAGCAACTGGCGATTGCGCCCAAGAGCAAGTCCTCCGGAGTCCACCTTCCGTCCAAGCCACCAAAAGCGGGTGGCGAAGTGAAATGGATGGCGTTGGGAGCGGAATTGGACTTGGCTAATCCAGTCCGGCCGGAGGCCCACCAGGCAACTACCCGAAACCGATGTATTTCTTCCATGGTGTTACTACCTTCCTTGTCCCCGTAGCTCAAAGTTACGCCGTTATCAAGCCTCAATATGAAAGTTGAAAATTTACGGTGATCGTGGTTTCCACTTCCACCGGTTCACCATTCAGCAGGTAAGGACGATAGCGCCATTGCCTAACAGCTTCCAGAGCTGCCGGTACCAGCAAGGGATGACCACTTACCAGCACCAAATTCTGGATCTCTCCACTTTTGGAAATGATGGCGGCGAGCACTACCGCGCCCTGGATGCGGGCTGCCTTGGCCAGCGGTGGATACGGGGGCTCGATCTTCCGAATCAGCCTGCCTTCCGTTACACCCTGAGAAATACGGATACGTTTTGTGGGCGCCGGTATCGCCAATTTCGGTACGTTCGCGGCGTTTGAGGTCGAACTAAGGATCCCACCGATTACTCCACCCAGTTGCCCGCCGGGGATCCCCCCGGGAACTCCTCCTGGAACTCCTCCACCGGAGAGGTCGGGCGGCGCCTCGTCCTCGCGAATCATCTGCACGTTTTGCGGAATTTTGCTGGGCGCGCGTAAGCGCCCATTCAAGATGTCGCTTTCAACCACTTTCACAACTTTGGCCGCAGCCACGGATGCGGCTGGGGGCGGCGGAGGCGGTGGCGGAGGCGCCATCAGAAATGTCAGCAGCTGCTGTTGCGGCAGAGCGTCCGTGAACATCAACGGTACGGCGAGCAAGATTCCCAGCACCACGCATTGAACGATGAATGAGAGTGCTCCCGCCATGGTACGGCGGCGACGCTGCAAGTCGTTCGTTTCCAGCAGAACGTCGCTAAATAAACGCTCGGCCCCTACTTGCAGCACCGGGGATGGCACTTGCGGCGGACGCTCTATTCGCGCCAACCTCTTGGCTTCCGGTTCTCTGGTTTCGGTTGCGGTGCTCATCGTGAAGCCCCCAATCTGCACAGCTTCCCTAGACCCGCGTGCAGCTCTATTTTTCCTCGTTGTGCGGCGTGGGGGCCATGCGTGAAGTCACGACGTTTCGTGACCCTGATCACAAGATGATCGGTGATACAATTTTCGCGGAAAGCTTTCACAAATGCGGGCTCCCTACGGGCTGAACATCATCGACAACTGCCTTGCCTGCCCCACCCGGGAAGAGCATTTATTCTGCAATCTTCCGCCGGCGGCGGTGCAAAGGTTGAATGACATCCGATCGACCGCCGTCTACCCAAAATCTGCGATGCTCTTTATCGAGGGACAGCAACCTCGAGGGGTGTTTGTACTGTGCACGGGGAAAGCCAAGCTTTCGACGTCATCCTCCGGGGGCAAGACTGTCATCACCAAGGTTTCGGAGGCGGGGGATGTCCTCGGGCTCAGCGCCACGATTTCCAATCGGCCTTATGAAGTAACCGCCGAGATGATCGAGCCGGGTCAGGCAAATTTTATTACCCGGGATGCGTTGCTGCACTTCCTGCGTGAATATGGGGAGGTTGCTTTGCGAGTAGCGGAGCAACTGAGCCGCAATTACTACACGGCCTATCAAGGGATCCGCACGCTGGGGCTTACCAATTCCCCCGCGGAGAGATTCGCCCACCTCTTGCTCGGTTGGTCCAATGCGGCGGGGAACGGAGATCCGCTGCAGGTGAAGCTAACCATGACGCATGAGGAAATCGCGGAAATGATCGGCACCACCCGGGAGACCGTCAGCCGGCTGTTTTCGCAGTTCAAGAAAAAACAACTGCTGCAATTAAAGGGCGCGACCCTAACCATCCGCAACAAAGCGGCCCTCGAAAAAATGGCCAATTCCTGACCGCACGGACGTTCGGTTCGGTGTTTGCCTACGCGATTACGATGTAGTCATCTGGCGCCGCGCCTCAGTTCGCTCGGTTTCGATCCGGCGGATCGCATGTCGCAACCAGTGGCGGAGGGCCTCGGTCATCTCTTTTTGCGTGCCGGTGCGGTAAAGGGAATCGACCGTGTCACCTTTCTCGTCCAGCGGGATGAACCGGCACGGCGCGTCTTGGCCGTGGAATTCAACTGGAACAAACTGCAGCAGCAGGCATTCGGTGCAGGGATGCGGCCGAGCCGGATCCCTGAAGTTGAGGCAACTTGGCGAATCTTCAAAAATGTAGG
>JBAVAA010000779.1:0-4857 GCA_049585515.1 Terriglobales bacterium
GCCCGGGCTTTGTGACGTTCTGGTCCATCGTTGAGCATTGTTTCTTCTCCAAACCGCCAAGTCAAATGCTGCGATACTTTCTTCAAAGTGCGCAGCCGCCGCATAGTCGCGGTTTTCGACACCGTGCCATCCGTAACCTGGAAGGTACTCCAAGGTCATTCTCACCTCAGCCGGCGGTCTTGAGCGGTGTGCACTGGGGGCGTTATGCTTTGAGGCACGCGCTTCCTGGGTCCGCTACTTATGCCCGTAAAAGGAAACATCTTTGGACGCCTTCCCGTCGCCAAGAAGCTTTTCGCGATTGTCGGTGTTTTCGTCGCCATCGTAGTTTGTGTCTTCTGCCTGGGCGTGGTTCGTTCGGACATTCTGAGTGGCATTCGCGCCTATGTGGGCGGCGAAGGACTGTGGTCGAAAGCGCAAAAGAACGCGGTCTTCAGCCTCATCCGGTACACGGAGACTCGGTCCGAAAGCGACTACCAGAAATATCTCGCCGATATCGCAGTTCCCGCGGGAGATCAAGTGGCGCGCCTCGAGCTCGAACGTCCTCGTCCCAACATGGCTGCGGTGCGGCAGGGCCTTATCCAGGGACGTAACAGCCCAGAAGATGTCGATAGTATGGCCAGGCTATTCCGCCGGTTCCGCCATGTGAGCTACATGGCGCAGGCGATCGACATCTGGACCGAAGGCGATCAATACATCGACCAGCTTCGCGCGCTGGCCGCCGATCTGCACCAGGAAGTGAACAGCGGCCATGCTGACCCAAATAAAATCCAGCAAATCAAAGATGAGGTCGTAGTGATTGACGGCCGTCTCACGCCGCTCGAAGACGAATTTTCCGCGACCCTCGGCGAAGGCGCTCGCTATATCAACAGCGTGCTGGCGCCGGTAACGTTCGTCGCCAGCGGCTTGCTTCTCTTCGTGGGTCTTGCCTTGTCGGCGGCTGTCCTGAGGCGAATACGAGATTCAGACGAGAAATACCGCAATCTCATCAACACCGCGAGCGATGCCATCCTGGTGATCGACACCGAAACCCGGCTCATTCTCGAGGCGAACAGCAGGGCCTGCGAACTGCTCGCGATGTCGGAACACGAACTCGTGGGCCGTCCCGACGATCAACTCTATCCCACAGCCAAGCGAGAAGCGTATCGACGCCACTTGTCTGCGTCGAGCGGCGGCACCGCTCGGGGAGTGGAATTACAACTGGTGAAAGCGGACGGCTCCATGGTGCCCGTGGAAGTGAGCGCGGGAATCACCGAGATCAGTGGACGACGCGCGGTGGTTGGAATCTTCCGTGACATTCGCGATCGCCTCGAAGCCGCCGCCGTCCTGCGACGCAGCGAGGAGCGCTTCGGCCATCTCATCCAGAATCTTTCCGATATCATCACTATCGTTGCCGCCGACGGCACCTTGCTGTACAACAGCCCATCGGTGGAACGAGTCGTTGGTTATACCCCCTCTGAACTGGTGAGCAGGCGGCTTTATGACCTCATCCACCCCGAGGACGTCGAGGCGGTTCGCAATATCCTCGAGCGCGTCATGTTGTACGGAGGAACGTTGGCGCCTCCCGAATTTCGTCTACGTCATAAAGACGGGTCATGGGTCTGGCTCGAAGCCTTTGGCAACAATCTGTTGAACGATGCCGCGGTGGGGGGCATTGTCGTGACTTCCCGCGACGTGACTGCGCGCCGCGTGCTTGAGGATCAGGTGCGTCAGGCTCAGAAGATGGAAGCGGTTGGGCGGCTCGCCGGTGGCATTGCGCACGATTTCAATAACATGCTGATGGTCGTTCGCGGATACGCCGAAATCCTGATGGAGCACGCCGCCGCAGCTCCCGGAATTCGCCAGAGCGCCGAAACGATCGTTCGCACCACGGAAAGCGCGGCCAGCCTAACGAGGCAATTGCTCTCCTTTGCTCGCAAGCACGTGTTCAGCCCCCAGGTGATCGATCTCAACTCGTTACTCGGCGAGATGGGCGATGTGCTGAGGGGCCTAGTGGGCGAAGAGATAGAACTCGGTGTCAAGCTCGATCCTCAGTTGGGATCGATCAGCGCCGATCCTGGACAAATTTCGCAAGTCGTCATCAATCTGGTCGTCAACGGCCGTGACGCGATGCCGCGCGGCGGAAAGCTGGAGTTGTCGACGGCAAATATGGAAGTGCAGGACGGGTCCAGCCGCACTCGCAATGTGGTGCCACCGGGCAAGTACGTGACGCTTACGGTTTCGGACACTGGAGTGGGCATGGATCCCGAGACCCAGAGCCATATCTTCGAGCCTTTTTTCACCACAAAGAGCAAAGAGAAGGGAACTGGGCTGGGCCTGTCCGTTGTGTACAACATTGTGCGCGGAAGTGGCGGACATCTTTGGGTCGATAGCGAGCCGCGCCGCGGTTCGTCGTTTCATGTCTACTTTCCGCGAGTCGATCGTGTTCCCGAACGGCAACCGGCTCCCGCCTCAGACAGCTCGGCGCGAACTGGGGCGGAGACGATACTGGTGGCCGAAGATCGGGCGGACCTGCTCTGGATGATCTGCCAGTACCTGCAAACGCTCGGATATTGCGTGCTGGAGTCGAAGGATGGCGCCGATGCAGCCGCTCTGGCCGAACAATACGAAGGCGCAATCGATGTGTTTCTTACCGATGTCGTGATGCCGGGAATGCGCGGACCGGAGGCTGCAAAGAGAATCACGTTTACGCGCCCCGACATGAAGGTCATTTATATGTCGGGATACACGGAAGGAAGTTTCGAGTCCGGCAGCGACGAAGACCTCAGCCAGGGCGTTGCGCTTCTGCAGAAACCCTTCAAACTCGATGATCTGGCGCTGAAGATCCGCGAGGTACTGGGCGCAGCCAGCCGCCGGTAGTCTGCGATACTGTGAACGTGAAGTCATCCGGCCGCAAGGAAAGCACCGCCCCTTTACTCGATCTGCACAAGGTTCGCGTGATGCGAGGCGGAAAAACTGTTCTCCATGACTTCACCCTGCGAGTGGATGCTGAGGAACACGTAGCCGTGCTCGGCCCGAACGGTTGCGGAAAATCCACCCTGATCAAGACCATTACCCGCGAGTGCTATCCGGTCGTCCGCGCAGGGTCACGTATGACCATTCTCGGCCAGAAGAGCTGGAACGTGTTTGAACTGCGCTCTCTGCTGGGTATCGTATCCAATGACCTGATGTCGTCATGCACCGCCGAAGCCAGCGGCCTGGACGTGGTGCTCTCCGGCTTCTTCAGCAGCACACGCATCTTTCCCAACCACACGGTCGATCCCAAACACCGAGAAATGGCCGAAGCCGCCCTTGCCCAGATGGGAGTACCGCATCTGGCAGGGCGTGCGGTCGAGGAGATGTCTTCGGGAGAGGCTAAGCGCGTCCTGATCGCCAGGGCGCTGGTGCATAAGCCTCGCGCGCTGCTGTTCGACGAACCCTGCAATTCATTGGACATCCTGGCGCAGCATGACTTGCGCGAAACCATGCGCGCGCTGGCCAACTCGGGAACGGGAATTATTCTTGTGACTCATGAGATCCAGGATGTTGTTCCAGAGATCGAACGAGTCGTGCTGATGTCAAATGGCCGCATCGTAGCCGACGGACGCAAGGAGGAAATCCTGCAGGCCGAAAGCTTGGGCAAACTGTTCGGCCTGAAAGTCGAACTCGCCCGCCGCGATGGTTATTACAATATCTGGTGAAGCGCGCTAACAGTCACTTTCCTGCCTTCGAATAGGACCTCGTGGGTGTTATCCTAAGCGGGATTATGCCGTAGGGCTCCTACCTCTTCGGCTTCAATTCTTCAATGCCCAATCCACCGACTTCGAATTCAGGCGCGTCCCGACCAGATGCATCCAACACTGGTACGCCGGACTCCACACCTCTCAACGAATCGGCGGAATCAGTTCCGGTTGAGTCCTTCAAGGAACTTTTTTCCGAATACGAGCGAAGCCATTCCCGCAAAAGCGAGCCGGGCACGCCGAGGCGCGAAGGCACGGTGATTGCGGTGACCGCCGACTCCATCGTTCTCGACGTCGGATTTAAGACCGAAGGCGTACTGCCGCTCACCGCGTTCCCTGCGGACAAGCCGCCGAAACCCGGCGACAAAGTGCAGGTCACGATCAAGGGCCGCGATCCCGAAGGCTATTACGAACTCACCCGCGGCAAGGTCGAGCGTCCCACCGATTGGGCGTCGCTGGAGAAAGCCTTCGCTGAGAAGTCAACGATCATCGGCACCGTGACGGGCGTGGTCAAGGGCGGCCTGAGCGTGGATGTCGGAGTGCGCGCGTTTATGCCCGCTTCGCGCAGCGGGGCCCATGACGCCGCAGAATTGGAGAAACTGGTCGAACAGGAAATCCGCTGCCGCATCATCAAGCTCGACGTGGATGACGAAGACGTCGTAGTTGATCGCCGGGCAATTGCGGAAGACGAAGAGCGCGCCGGCAAGGAACGCCGCTACTCCGAACTGAAGGAAGGCGACACCGTACAGGGCGAGGTCCGCAGTCTGACCGATTACGGGGCGTTCGTCGATATCGGCGGCGCGGACGCCCTGCTGCATGTCGGCGAAATTTCATGGCGGCGCGTCAATAAGCCTTCGGACGTGCTTTCCCTGGGCCAGCAGATCGAGGCCGTAATTATCAAGGTCGATTCAGACAAGCGGCGCATAGCGATCAGCATGAAGCAGTTGCAACCGCATCCGTGGGACGCTGCCGCCGAAAAATTCAAGCCGGGCGAACGCGTGAGAGGCACAGTCACGCGGCTCATGGATTTCGGCGCGTTTGTGGAGATCGAGCCCGGCATTGAAGGCCTGATTCATATCTCCGAAATGTCGTGGGGCAAAAAAGTAAGAACTACTGCAGATGTAGTTAAGCCGGGTGAGAC
>JBAVAA010000780.1:0-7035 GCA_049585515.1 Terriglobales bacterium
TGGAAGCATGGAGCCAACCGCATGACGAATGACAGAGACGGATGACACAGTGGAGCAGTTTACGTTATGACCATGGTATAATGACTATGAGCATAACGAGGTTCGGCATGAAAACCATGGCTGCGGGTTCCTTTAAAACACACTGCCTGGCGGTGATGGACGAAGTGCAGGCGAAGCGCGAGGCGATTGTGATCACGAAGCGCGGCAAGCCGGTGGTGAAGCTGGTTCCGGCAGACGCGGAGAAGGACGATATTTATGGCTTTCTCAAGGGCAAGGGGAAGATCGTCGGAGATATTGTGTCGCCCGCGATTACTCCTGAAGAATGGGGCGACATGTATTGATCCTCCTAGATACCCATATCGTCCTTTGGCTGGCGCTGCAACCGGAAAGAATCTCCAAGAGCGCGCGGGCTGTAATTGATGAGGCTCGAGGGAGCGGGACTGGCTTGGCAATTTCCGCAATGACCCTGGTGGAAATATCCACCCTGTTCGGCAAGCGGCGCTTTAATCTGGCTATGAGTCTGGAGTCTTTCTTAGGCGAAGTGCAGCGCAAATTTGTGGTGCTGCCGATCAACGCGCGGACATGTGCACGCATGCTGTCATTGCCCGCGGGCTATTCGAAAGATCCGGCGGACCGGGTGATTGGGGCGACGGCGCTGGTGGAAGGGATGAGCTTGGTGACGGCGGACCGGGAGATTCGGCGGGCGAAAGTGGTCAGGACGATTTGGTGAGAATTGCCGGTAGCCAGTACCCAGGAGACTGCAGGCATGATGAGTGAAATCACCTTGATAGCGACAGTTGAGACATATAATGTTCGCGGGTAAAGAAATGCCAAGACCTTTTCACGTCCCGCTGCTCTTAATCTCAGTCGCTAGTTTCCTTACACTTATAGGTGCGCAAGAGACTCCCGCCACAAACCACACCGGGAACCTGAAGACCCTGGTGGTCGCAACTGAGGCGAAATCGGGCGCTGCCATTGCTATTCCTCCTATTACGTCCGTAACAATTAATCTGAAGAACGATAAACACAGTGCTGGCGCGGACGCTGTGGATTTAACAACCTGGCTCAGCAAAGAGGCTGCTCTGAACGGGCTGCAGTCGACAGACTTGCAGCCATGGCACATCGTTGTGACCTACGATCAGTTTGATGAGGATGGCGACAATGTGCACAGTGGCGTGTACGAGGAATACTGGGCAGGGGCAAAACGGTACAAGAGAATCTACAAGAGCGACAACCTTAATGAGACAGACTATGCCACGGAGAAAGGCTTGTATCGTCTCGGGGACCAGCAATGGCCCGACCGTGCACAACTACAGGTTCGGAGCGAGATAGCTGATCCGTTTTCCTATGCCGCTACGCTAGTGGGTTTTCACGGAAGAAATGTCGAGCGCATTTTCGGCGACTATAAGCTTCATTGTGTGCTCATTGAAAGGGACTCCGAGATTAGCAATCCAACACAATACTGTTTCGAACCTGATGGTTCAGTACTTCGCTATAGCAAGGGGTTCGGCTGGTTCCAGACGGTCTATAACGACATTGTGCCATTTCAGGGACGAAGCCTCGCGCAGGCGGTAGAAGTGACCGATGCCGGCAAGCCGTATCTGAATTTGCGCGTCGAAACGATTGAATTGATCTCGCACGTTGACGATGAGGGTTTTGCACCTCCGCCTACCGCGATTGGTCCGCTCGGTAATCGGGTATCTGGTGTGCATCCGGTGCTGATTAAAACGAGCTTTCCTCAATGGCCAGCGTCCCTCAGATCGCAGCATTTTACGGTGACGACGGAGGTTGTAATTGGAAAGGACGGGCATGTGGTGAGCGCCCATGGAGTCTCCGGCCCTGCGGAAGGCTACCAGGTATGCGAAGACTCGGTGCGAAAATGGTTATTCAAGCCTTATCTGATCCTTGGTGAGCCAGTCGAGGTGGAAGCAAAACTTCTGTGCAGTAACAATTAGTTGGCGTCAAATCCCCATTTCACTCGTTTGAGTGCGCAATCATTGTTGCCGTCAGCGAGAGGATTGGAGCCAATCTCTACTCCACCGTCACCGATTTTGCCAGGTTTCGGGGCTGATCGACATCGCAGCCGCGGCGCACGGCGATGTGATAAGCCAAGAGTTGTAACGGGACAATCTCCAGAATCGCCGACAGTTCATCGGGCGCGGGTGGGACGAAGAGGACGTGATCGGCTTCCTCGGAGATTTCTTTGTCGCCGGTGGTGGCGAGTGCGATTACTATGCCGGAACGGGCTTTTACTTCTTTCAGGTTCGACATGGTTTTTTCGTAGCGAATCATCGACTGCGGACTGTTCTCGTCGCGCGTGGCGATGATGACTACCGGGAGATTTTCGTCGATCAGCGCGTTGGGGCCGTGCTTCATCTCGCCTGCTGGATAACCCTCGGCGTGGATGTAGGAAATTTCCTTGAGCTTGAGCGCGCCTTCGAGGGCGATGGGGTAGTGGATGCCGCGTCCCAGGAAGAGGAAATCCTGGGCACGGACATAGGTTTTTGCCAGGTCGTCACATGCTTCGTCGTGGGTGAGAATCTGTTCGAGTTTGCCGGGGATGTGAGTCAGTTCCTGCACCGCGGCTTTCGCTTGCTCGGGCGTCATGGTGCCGCGCACCTGCGCCAGATACAACGCGAATAAATAAAGAGCGGTGAGTTGTCCGGTGAAAGCCTTGGTCGACGCTACGCCGATTTCGGGGCCGGCGTGGGTGTAGATGGTGCCTACCGCTTCGCGCGTGATCATCGAGCCGACTACGTTGCAGATGGCCAGCGTCTTCGAGCCTTTGGCCTTGGCTTCACGCTGGGCGGCGATGGTGTCCGCGGTCTCGCCGGACTGCGAGATCAGCAGCGTCATCGTGTCCGGGCCTAGAATCGGATCGCGATAGCGCCATTCGCTGGCGTAATCGACCTCGACCGGGACGCGGGCCAGGTTCTCGATCATGAACTTGCCGGCAAGCCCGGCATGCCAACTGGTTCCGCAGGCGGCGATGTTGATTTTCTTCAGCGCCTTGAACTCGGCTTCGGTGACCTGCATCTCGTCGAGGAAGATGGCGCCGGTATCCTGCGAGACTCGGCCTAGCGTGGTATCGCGGACAGTGCGCGGCTGCTCATAAATTTCCTTGAGCATGAAGTGCTTGAAACCGCCTTTTTCCGCCATGATGGGGTCCCAGTTGATGCGCTGTGGTTTGCGCTCCACGGGATGGCCGTCGAAGTCGGTGACCTTCACCCCGTCCTGGGTGATCACGGCGAGATCGCCATCGGCTAGAAAGAACAGGTCGCGGGTGTGATCGAGGAGTGCGGGAACGTCACTGGCTACGAAGTATTCGTCCTTTCCGAGGCCAATGACAACCGGGGGGCCGTTGCGCGCGGCAACGATCTTGTTGGGTTCGTCGACGGCAACTACCACCAAGGCGAATACGCCGGTCAGTTCCTTGACCGCTTTGCGGACCGCTTCTTCGAGCTTCACCGGCAAAGCTGGGCGATGGCCGTTTCCGGTATGCAAATAGTGTTTCTCGATCAGGTGGGCGATGATTTCCGTGTCGGTTTCGGTGGTGAATTTGTGCCCTTCGGCGATCAACTTCTTCTTTAGCGAGAGATAGTTTTCGACGATTCCGTTGTGGACGACTACGATCTTGCCGGTGCAGTCGCGGTGGGGGTGGGCGTTTTCTTCGGTGGGGCGGCCATGGGTGGCCCAGCGGGTGTGTCCGATGCCGTAGGTGCCATCGAGCGGCTTGAGGCGGATTACTTCTTCCAGATTGCGCAGCTTGCCTTCGGCGCGACGGACTTGCAGGCCCGCGCCGTTTCCGGCTACCGCGATTCCCGCCGAGTCGTAGCCGCGATACTCAAGCTTCCTTAGTCCCTCGATAATGACGGGGACGACGTCTTTTTTACCTACATATCCGACGATGCCGCACATTGGTGAATTGGCTCCTCGATGATCTCTCGGCGGGGGACCGGGCAGCCCCTAAAGGGGCGGTTTATTTCTTAGCAGGTTGCGGAAAAAGGATATTCCGCATCGCCGTCTCACCTCAGCGGCTAAAGCCGCGGCTGAAAATAAGGTACTGCTCGCAGCGGTAAACCGCTGCGCCACCCAAAATCAAAAACAACATCGAGTTTTCCGCGGAACATCGGCATCGCTAAAGCGATGCCCTGATACGAATCCGGCGCGGCTGAAGCCGCGCCTTTTCAAAACCGAGTCTTTCAAAACCGAGCCTTTAAAACCGAGTCCGACGAATTTTTAAGTTAAGCCCGGTTCGCTAGTCTTCAAGGGAGAAACGAAACTCTTCAATCACCGGATTCGTCAGAACTTCACGTGCCATGCGCTCCACTTCGGCTTGCGCTTCATCCTTTGATATACCGCCGTTGAGAGTAATTTCGAAATACTTTCCTTGCCGTACGTCGTGGAGACTCTTGTAACCGATCTTCGTGAGGGCGCCGTGGATGGTCTTACCCTGCGGATCCAGAACGCTCTTTTTCAGCGACACGTAAACGTAGGCTTTCATTGACTTGTTGATTATACGTCAGAGGGCAAAGGGCGGGAATGCGGTTTTCTTCATAGGACCTATGCGGGAGGGATGCTCACTTTGGTGATGTCGGGTCCGCAACCTATTCATATAGCAATAGTTGACGGTCGAGTTCCGCTATGGATTGCTCCAGCATTTGCTTGCGACGGGGGTTGCCGGCGGCCTGTAGTTGCTGGGTTAGGCGTCCGCGAGAAAGAAGCAGGCCCTCGCGTTTCCGATTGCGTTGTTGCTGTTCAGGTGAGAGCGGCGAGCGGGATTTCTGCGCAGGTGTTGACCGTTCCTCTTGCTGTTGCTCGACGGACTTACTTTCCCATCCGCGTGCCATTTAACCAAGCTTACATCAAGGGAGCAGCGAGTTGAATCGGGTTGTCTTAGCTGGTCACACACTCTTGGAACGCCCGAATCCGTTCGTTTCGCATGCAAATCTGCCGAGTCGAACCAGGGTTTCGGCTGCCCGATCATAATGATCTAACATAGCGGGAAGCGGTTGGCTCGGCTGGGTAGGCCACAGGACTCCGCCCAGCAGGTGCAGGCAAGCCCTCATGGTTTGCAATCGGAGCCGAAAAGCATTCTCAGCAAGCTGGAGGCCGGATGCCGCGGTTTCTGGGTCGCAACTTCGTTGGGCGGCTTGACCGACCCTGGCCAGCGCCGTTGCGGCCCCGCCAGCTTCCCAGGCGTAGAGAAATGCGGCCCATGTACGTTGCCGCTTGATCTCGCGGAACTTCCTGGGCGATAGATTATCGCGAAGAAACGCCTCCTCGTTGGCATCGACCAGGTTCTTGAAGGCCTCGATGTCGAGAGACCGGAACGCCTGCATCGCCTTTTCGACATCAATTTGACGGGTGCGGTTGCGCAGCGCAACATACACCAGGATTCCCACTGCAAAAAAGGCAGCGGCGACTAGAGTCCAGGCGGTAATCGGCGCCTGTCCCATCAGTGCCTGGCCAAGCGTTGAAGTTCCCTGTTCCAACTCTCCACCTCATCGCCCGAAATAACCGCTACAGGCGCAAGCTTTGGTTCTGGCACCAGCAAATATCCGATCCAGATCGAAACACAAACGAAGGCTGACCCGGTCACCATCAAATTCAATAGCTCCCTTGCCGCCGCGCTCGTGAATTCCGCACGCAGGGCGGAAGTGGCAAGATCGATGCTGGCCAGTATTCCCAGGCCGAGCGTGATCCCGAATGCTGGGCGACGCCAAGTCAAGCCCAGGAAGTGGGAAAACAGCAACAACGAAAGAAGTAAACCGCATTGAACCGTAGCCGCTCCGCGGTTAATGACCGATACGCCGGTCTGCCACCTGACAGTGTTATTTCCGGGCGAATAGACCGCAAGCGCAACACTAATTACGAGCAGAAGGGCGGCGAAGCACTGCAACAATCGCCGTGCCGCCACCTTCAGAAATCGGGATTCACGAAACAAATCTCTAGAGATTTCGTCAATCACCCCGAAACGCAGAGCAAGGCTAGGGACCAATGTGACGGAAAAAACATAGGCATATTGGTTTCCAGGCACGCCGTGGATCCAACCCAAAATGAACAACGGGATGAACCTGGCGATTTCGTAAAGCACATAAGCGAAAAAGCAAGGGAACTCCCGATACAAGCGGCGCTTGTAAACAACGACCGCAAGCACGGCGAGAAGCACGCGCGGCGAGATCCACAGGAAATAGAACAGCGCCTTTTGCCAAAAGAGCATCGCAGAGCACTATAGCCCTGACTTTGCTTGCTTTTCAACCTGAGAATCCCGCCGCGAATCTTTCCCGTTTTGGGAAAGGAGGCACAAGTCGAATGCTGCGCCGCTTCCACCGATGGATTGCGGCGTCCACACCTGGAAGCGCTATGCCACAGACATCAGTTACTTGTTACAAGAGTGAGCGAGAGTTACTTTGAAAAATTGAAAACTTGAGATGTTACCAGGGCCAAGGATCCACGGTGTTTCTCCTTTGCGAAAGAGTTCGCACCGTGTTAAATTGCCTCTGGCAGCGAGGTTTTCTGCAGTTAGTTCACTTCTGATGTCTTTTCGGAAATCGTAAATTTGATGAGACTGAAATCGGCTCGCGAGGACTTCGAAACAAACACCCTAGGCGCTGTCCGGGGCCTGTTAAGCAGGCTTTCCTACGTTGGCAGATTGCATGACGGAAAGGGGAAGTATGAGCACTGGGGACTGGCGAAGGTGTATGGCGAGGACGCCGCGCAATGCGCAATCCGGTTGTCGCACCGGATACTACTCTCGGATGTTCTGAAGAAACCTTTGGAGTTGCTGCTCAAAGACGCGCTTGTGTCATGCTCGAGCGAGCATCTTACGGAAAAGGAGTTCCTGGCTACGCTGGAACGATCCTCGCCTACGCACCTTTCTCCAGCTGCCCGGGCACATCTCGGGTCAGTGCTGAGCGCACTTTGGGCATTGGTTGAAAATCGGAATGACGCCAATCGCCCAAGCGCATCGCCACCCCGATAACCTGACCCAGCACCTCGGCCTCCTGCGGGTATCGAAGAACTCGTACCGGA
>JBAVAA010000781.1:0-3780 GCA_049585515.1 Terriglobales bacterium
GGGTAAAGTGGAAGAAATGATTCGAGTCCCGGAGGGACGGCTGAATCCTCACACTCTTTAGTGTCCCCAGCGTGTTTTAGCCGCTCGACCGGAAACGGTTAGTCGACCTACAACCGCCCCTCGCCAGATAGTTTTACGCGGTGATAGAAGAAAAAACAGGGATAGGCCCCTGAGAGACGCAGCCCGCCTCGAAGTTAAAGATGTGCTACTGGGCTATGCTGCTTGAGACTTGCGAGAATACGTTGTTGGCGTTGCCGCCGATCAGCCGGACTGTGCCAATCACGATCACAAGGATGACCGCCAGCATTACCGCGTACTCGGCGACATCCTGACCGCTTTCATCAGTCCAAAGTTGATAGATCGTTTTAATCACTATTTGCCCCCAATCGACGACATGCCGCAAGGCTTCAAGCCCTTAACCGGGACAGTTATTCGCCGTCGTATATCTGCAAGACTATCGTGAGTCGACAATTTGTCCCAATAGCACTCTAGTGACTTGGGATGGCACTTTGGTGCCATATCTAGCCTGAACCTTTGTTCGGCTGGGGTTTGCCCAGCCGCTGTTGTTTTGAAAGGGTGCGGCTTTCAGCCGCGTCGCAAGTCGTGCAAAATCAACACGGGCTTTAACCCCTGAGGAGTTTTTCAGCAGACCGTGAAGCTGTGCCCTTTCAAAACAAATTCAAACTGATCGCTACCTTCAACGGTTGATTACACGATTGTCTTGATGGGTAGCCCCTGGTTTACCGCGAACAGCGCCAGCTCCAGACGCGTGGAGACCCCGAGCTTATCGAATATATTGCTGAGGTGGTGCTTAACCGTGTCCTCACTGATTTTGAAATACTCGGCGATTTCGCGGTTGGCATAGCCTGCCACCACGGCCGAGACAATCTCCAGTTCCCGCGGCGTCAGCCCGAATTTCTTCTGCTTCGTTTCTTCATTCGTGCTCTGCATCAGGTTGCGCAGGTACTGCACCAGATTTGAGACGCTTTCCCGCCCCACCCAGTACTCCCCACCCATCACCGCAGAAATGCTCTTCAGCAGCAGTTGCGTCGCAGAGTCCTTCAACACAACCCCGCGCGCTCCGAGCTGCAATGCTTCCACCACCTGCTTCTTTTCTGCCGCTGCAGTCAGCAGGATAATACGCACCGGCCCTGCCCCGCCCACGCGTGTGTTCAGATCGCGTAACGCATCGAGCCCGGTGTGATGCGGCATTGCCAGATCCAGCAGAAGGATGTCGGGCTTGATCTGGGTGGCAAGCTTCACCGCTTCGAGCCCGTCGCAGGCTTCGCCCACAACTTTCATATCGCCTTCCGCTTCCAGCAGCCGCCGCAATCCATCGCGGAAAATCGGATGATCGTCGGCAATCACAATGCGGATGGGATGAGTTCGCTTCTCCATAATCGGTTTATCGGTGGTCGGTTTATCGGTGGTTGGTTTTTCCGCGCCTGGTCTGTCCGCAACCGGCCTATGTGTGGTTTGCTTATCCATTACTGGCCTTTCTCGCCGGTGGAATTCTGACTTCCAGCCGTGCGCCGTGCCCCGGAGTCGATTCTATCGCGAGTTCGCCCGCTACAAGTCGTACTCGTTCCCGGATCACTGCCGGCCCCTTCCCCGGCGCCTCCAGTTCCACATCCGAGAGCCTACCGGAAAACGGGAACCCTTTTCCGTCGTCTTCAACGGTTAGTTGCAAATTGCCCGATCGTTGCGCCAGCCGCACCAGCACGTGGTGCGCTCCGCTGTGCTTGCGCACGTTGACCAGGCTCTCCTGCACAATGCGCGCCAGTTCGCGGCAGACCTTCGGGGCCAAATCCACCCGCTCCAGCTCGCTGACGAACTCCGCCGCGATTCCGGTTTCACGCCGGAAGCGCTCCACCGTATCGGAGATGAAACCCAGTAACCGGTCCGCATTCACTTCGAACGACTTCATCGCCTGCATCAGCTCGCGCAACTTCAGGACTTCTTCGCGCAGCAGTTTCTGAATCCTGCCCAGTTCCGCATTTACCACCGGCGCCTGCGTTCCCGACTGCCGCCGCAGCACGTCCAATTGCATCTCCACGGCGATCAGCGACTGAATCGCTCCATCGTGAAGCTCGCGCGCGAACCGCGCCCGTTCCAGCGCTCCCGCGCGTTCCCGCAAACGGCGCATCAGGTACACGTTATAGATGGCCGGAGCCACTTGCTGCGCAAATTCCTGCAGGAACCGTAATTCTTCTTCCGGTTGCCCCATCATGTCGGGATCGAATAAGAAAACGCGGCCCGACCACTCGGTTCCGAATAGGAGCCTTACCGACGCCATCGCTTCAAATTTTTCCTCGCCGGCCAGCGCCTCCAGAAATTCGGCCCCTGTGTCCTTCAGTCGGTTTCCGTCGCGATCCAGCAGCACCGTATGAAACCCGTTGCTGGTGCGCAAAGCGTAAGCCGCATCCGCCGGCGAATCGAACAGATACACTTTTTCATTTTCGGGCAAAGCTTCGCGCCAGCGCAGCGTTCCGCTGCCATTGCCATTTTCGCCGCGACCTAGTTCGGCCAAAAATACCCGGTAGCTATGCGTTTCCTGCGAAGCGCTCAACATCCGGTGGGCGCCGTAGATCGCCATCACCTCACCGAGAATCTGCTGCATCGTCCCGGTCAGCCCAGCCTCGACCCGGGTGGAACTGAGGACCCGCGTGATCACCGCGCGCTCCGCTCGCACTTTTTTCTGGTTCTCGGACATATAGCCGAGCAAAAATCCGAGCACCAGCAGGTCCACCGAGAACATGATCAACTGTTGCGGATCCAGTTGCCGTACGCTCACCCCCAGCGCCGGAAGACCCACCCTCCGCAGCCACTGATCCGCCGCAGGCTCCAGCCCCCGCACCACAAACGCTTCCACCCAAACCAGCGCCACTGCGGCACACGCGGTACCCACCGTCTCCCAGAGCCCCCAGCGATAGGCGGCCGCCGCCATCACAAACACGAAAAAGAGAAAAAACGGCCCCTCCTGTGCGGGCGCGAACGTCAAGATCAGCACCGGCCAGACAATATCCAACGCATGCACCACCAGACGAAATGCCTTAGTTGACTGGGGACGGAAGCGCACCAACAGCATCACCACGACCGCATGTACGAAGTACACGATGAGCAGCCAGTACAGCCAGGGCGAGTAGATGAACCCCCGCACCGGCTCCATCCAAAGAGTCACAATCGCTACAATCGTGAGCGCCACCCGCGCCGACGCGAGCCACCGCTCGGTGCGCCGGATTTCGCCGGCGCTAAGCGGCGCTCGAAAGCGCCACAGGTCTCGATAGTGCGGAATCATCCTGGACAAGAAACTCATCTTCATTAAATCAACGCCGATCTAGCCAAATTCTATCCGCTTCTTACCCCTACAATCTCTCACCTCTGACTTCCCCCTGGAGGTTACTCTAGTAAGCCGAGCCAGCCGAGATCAAGCTCTAGAATGGGTTCGAGCAGCTTGCCTTGGCCGCACTCACCAAACTCTGGCTCTCTTTACTGGTCGCGCTGGTGCTCGCCCAAACGGCCGCCTCCGTTTTCATGCCGAGGGGCGAAGCCCTTACCATTGCCAGCGACCTCATCCAGGGCACTCTTCTACTCGTGGCCACCGCTGCCTTTTTTCCCAACATTGCTCGCTCGCGCTGCCCCACTCTCAACATCCGGCTCTTTTGGATTCTGATGAGCGCCGGAATGCTCTTCTGGCTTACCTACCAGGGAATGTGGAACTATTTCGAAGTCATAAAGCGTCAGGACGTGCCCGACCCATTTGTGGGCGACATCGTTTTG
>JBAVAA010000782.1:0-4243 GCA_049585515.1 Terriglobales bacterium
CCTCATGATTCCTCACACGACGGGGGGAGGGGGGTACCATTACCAACCAGTGAACATCCAGGGCATTTGCACCATGGCCTTAACTGCAAGAGAGAAATTTATTTCCTGATCTGTCGTATCGGTCGGCTTACACGATTCTGCTAACGGGTACTTTTGTCCGGCTGCCGCAACCGCACCACAAGATAAGACTCCGAAGGAACTCGGCCGAAACTAAACGGCAAAGGTCCCCAGACCGACGAATAGAATCCCGCTCCCAGTGCCATCGTCGCGGCGTGGGTGCGGGGATCGATCTGCGAAGTTTGTTGATCGGCCACAAACTGCGGCGCGATGGGGAAGGTGCTGGTGGTGTTTTCCGGGATCACCACTATGTCTCCGCTCTGGAAGGTGAACTTGTCGTATTCCACCGGACGCGCACCTCGCAATTGCATATAGTACTGGAAGCCCCAGTGTCCTTCGAACAAAACGCCGGGTTGATTCTGGGTTTGCCAATGGATCCAACTGGCCGCACTGCGTACTGTGTTGGCGAAGGCAGTGTCTCCGGAGGCGATGGCGAGTGAGATCATGGCGGACAAGGCGAGCGGGACAGACAGTTTCGCGCTGGAGATTGCGGACCACGACCGCCGGTTGGCAGCCATTTGTTTTTCATCTTTGTCCACGCCCGGTCTATTCAAATCCAGCCGCCGGGCGAGCAGAATTGCCGCTGCGGGAATCAGCGGGAGCAGCGAACGGGCATTGACTGTCCAGTTCACAAATGCGGCAAACACGAAAGTGCCAAGAACCCAGAGGGCCAGTAGAGCCGACTCCGGGTCTCTTGTTTTTCTATAGTCCGCAATCACCAGTCCCAGCAGGGAAATTCCGCCCGCAACGAAAAAGGCGAACTGCACTCCGATCCATAACCAGTTTTGTCGAGGGTCATGAATTAGGGGAAGCACCCAGCGCATGCCCACGGCCAATCCGGCGAGCGCCGCTGCCAGACTTCCGAGGATCAACTGTCGGCGGTTCCAAAGAAAAGGAGAGAAAAGCAATATGGGCAGCGCGCAGCCTCCGAGAAAGCTGAGGCCAACCAGTCCGCTGATGAGACGTGAGGCTTGATCGACATGTTGTGGCGATTTCGCATATGCGGCAGCGTCCCAGAGCAAGCCTCGTCCGTAAAGCGCCTTGGTCCAAAGTTGGTACGCTGCCAAACTCACTGCTGGAATCAACAAATACCAGACCCATGCTCCGACGCGGCGCTGTTTGAGGAGTGAGTAGGGCGGAAGCAAGAGGATCAAAGATGCGCCGAAGTACTTGGTCAGAGCGCAGGCGGCAATCAGCACACTGCTTGCCACAAAATAAAGGGGTTTGCCGGAGTCGATCCCTTGCAACCAGAAAATGATGGCCCAAATCCATAACGCCAGCATCATGACATCGCACATCACCCCTGTGGCGGAGACCAGGAATCCGGGAGCGAACAGCGTGGCCGCGGCGGCGATCAGTGGCCAGGTGGTGAATCGCTCCGCCAGGCGGTATGTTCCGAGAACCATGGCGAGTGCGGGCAGAAGAAAGCCCAAGTGCCATGCTCCCTCCGACCACCCGGCCACAACTCCAATCAAGGCTCCGTAATAAGAGGACAGCGGAGGATTTTTTGTGATGGCGGACATGGGCATGTCGGTGACATACCAAACCAGGTGGAATCCGTAGGGATTTAAAGGGTGCTGCGCGATCTGCTGTGCGGTCCAAACAAACAGCGGGTCGTCAATGTGAAATGCCTTGCCAGAAAAGGGCAGCAGACAGGCGATGGTGGAGAGGGCGAGGAATAGATAGGAGTGCGTGCGTGTCCAATGAGGGAAATGAGCGGAAAGATTCGTGGGAAGTCGGTCTCGCGCGTCTTGATTCTCACCGATGCTCATTCCCACTCAATCGTGCCGGGCGGCTTCGATGTAATGTCATACACCACGCGATTCACCCCGCGCACTTCATTCACGATCCGATTCGAAATCGTCTTCAACACTTCGTAGGGCAGGGGAACCCAGTCGGCGGTCATGCCATCCTCGGAATGCACGGCGCGGATGGCGCAAGTACAGGCGTAGGTCCGCTGATCGCCCATCACGCCGACCGACATCACCGGCAAGAGCACAGCAAACGACTGCCAGATCTTCGGGTAGAGGCCGGCCTTTTTGATTTCGCCTACGACGATGTCATCGCACTCGCGCAGCAAGTCGGCGCGCTCTTTGGTCACTTCGCCCAAAATGCGCACCGCCAGGCCCGGCCCGGGGAAGGGTTGGCGCTGCAGGATGTCCTCGGGCATTCCGAGATCGCGTCCGATGCGGCGAACTTCATCTTTGAACAAGTCTTTCAGAGGCTCGATGAGTTTGAGCTTCATCTTGGCGGGCAACCCGCCGACGTTGTGATGCGACTTGATGACTTGCGACGGCCCGCGCACGGAGCGCGACTCGATCACGTCGGGATAGAGTGTCCCCTGCACGAGCCACTCGACTTTGCCTTGCTCTTTATCTTCATTTTGAAAGATGCGATGCGCTTCGGCGTCGAAGACTTCGATGAACTCGTTGCCGATAATCTTGCGCTTCGTCTCCGGATCGCTTACTCCCGCCAGCTTCTGCATAAAGCGATCGGTGGCATCGACGGCCACCAGATGCAGTCCAAGATTGTCACGCAGATTTTTCTGAACTTTCTCGAACTCGTTTTTTCGCAGGACGCCGTTATTCACAAAGACGCAGGTCAGACGGGAATTCCCGGAAGCGTCGCGCATGGCGCGATCGACGAGCACCGCGGCGACGGAGGAATCGACTCCGCCGGAAAGCGCGCAGATCGCCCTTCCGTTGCCGACTTGCTGCTTCACCTGGGCGACAGTCGCATCGATAAAATGCTGAGGCGTCCAGGAAGGCTTTGCGCCACAGATATTGAGCGCGAAGTTGCGCAAAATGTCGGTGCCTAGCGGAGTGTGATGCACCTCAGGATGAAACTGCACCGCCCACATTTTGCGCTCGGGGTTTTCGATGGCGGCGACGGCGTTCGGCGTCTTCGCCGTCAGACGGAATCCCTGGGGCAGTTCTTCGGCCGAGTCGCCGTGCGACATCCAGACCGCAAGCAGATGGGGCAATCCCTGAAAGAGTTGCGAGTCGGATTGCTGAATCTCGACCTTGGCGTGTCCGTACTCGCGTTTAGCGGCCGGACGCACCTTGCCGCCGAGCGCGTACACCATGAACTGCAATCCATAGCAGATGCCGAGCACGGGAATGCCAAGCTCGAAGACACTCTTGTCGGCTAGCGGCGCGTCTTTGTCGTAAACCGAAGACGGCCCGCCTGACAAGATAATCCCCACCGGAGAGTAGCTGCGAATTTCCTCGAGCGTGGCGTTGAAGGGAAGGACGACGGAAAAAACCTTTTGTTCGCGGATGCGGCGCGCAATCAGCTGCGAATACTGCGCCCCGAAGTCGAGCACAACGATGGACTGGGTTTCCACGGATGAGTTTCTCAGATTGACGCCTTTGGTTGCAACAAACCATAAACACAGGAACCAATGAGGAAAACAAGGTAAAAACTGGCCATTACCGTCTTTCCTCGGTGAGCGTTGTCGCTCTCTTAACGCACCACAATATTTACCAGCTTTTTCGGCACAACAATGATCTTTGCCAACTGCTTGCCAGCAATCGCCGCTCGCACTTTCTGATCAACAAGCGCTGCTTCCTTGATTTGATCTTCAGTCGCCGCCGCCGGTACCACGACCAGACCGCGCAGCTTGCCGTTCACCTGAACAGGTATCTCGATCTCGTCTTCGGCCGCCAGCGCGGCATCGTACTTCGGCCAGGGAGCTTTCAACAGATTGCTTGTCTCTCCGGTCATCTCCCACAATTCGTGCGCCAGGTATGGAGCCATGGGCGCCAGCAGCAACGCGACGTTGCGCTGCAGGTCCAAGATCAAGGAATCCGGAACCTGGCCGCGGGCAATTGCTTCTTCGGCGCCATAAATTTCGTTCACCAGTTCCATGATGGCAGCGATGCAGGTGTTGAAGTGCCAGCGGCCTTGGAAATCATGGCTAACCCGCTTGATGGTCTGGTGCAACTTTCGCTGAATCGAGCGCGCTTCGGGTGACAGCGACTCTCCTTCCTTTTGACCAGCCTCCGGCCGCAGACCGGCGGGAGACGCGGCTAGCCGCGTCTCTACGGGAGAGTTTCGGAGATAGAACCGGTAGACTCGCCCCAAAAAGCGCTGAATACCTTCTATGCCTGAGTCTTGCCAGTCC
>JBAVAA010000783.1:0-2434 GCA_049585515.1 Terriglobales bacterium
GGACTGGAAGACGACGATGAGCGCGAAAACAACATAGGGCAGCAACGTGCTCAGCAGCCAGTTCAGGGTGCGCAATTCCCCCAGCCGTGCGAAATAAAATGCCAGCCCGAGCGTCGCCACTCCGACCAGCATCGGTGCCGCCCGCGTACCCCGCACCAGCGAGAGAAACTGGTAGATCAGGACGGCGACCAGCACGATATCCAAAATCGAAATGACCGACATTGCCGAGATGTGCAACCAGATTTGCGACGGCGTCACACCACCCTCATATCAAAGCATTCGTCCGTGTGGTGGCGGGGCTCTGCCCCGCCAAACGGGGGCAAAGCCCTAACCACGCGAGCAAGGTAGATTGATTTTATTCTCGTAGTCATTCTAATGCAGTGGGCTGATTCAACCTGATTTGACACGGTTATGCGCCATTAGTCAGCTGCTTTCGGTGCCCGTAACGCGCGCACGAACTCGTCCGCGAGCCAGTCGTGCCGACAACTCATCCCCAGCGTTAACTCGCGCCGCATCCGTCACCAGTTGACCCGTCGCATCGAACACTAGTGCGTATCCGCGATTGAGAATCGCGACCGGGGAAAGCGCTTCCAGGCTTGCGGTCTGCCGATCAAGGGCCCTGCGGCTCTGCAGCAAATGCGTGCGCGTGAGGGCAACGATGTTCGCAACCCGGCCCGCCAACTTCTGCCGGATAACGGCCAGACGCCGTCGCGCGTCATAGTGCCGCACCGCCACGGAAAAATTCTCACAGCGCCGATGACATCGCTCCAAGAGCTGCCGTTGCGTTTTTTCCAGACGGAAGCGCTGTTCATCCAACTTCTGCTGCCGCCGGTGGATGCCGTCCATCATGCGCGCGAACGCTCCGTGCTGTGCGCGCTCGGTCAGTTCCTGACGCGCCATTAGCAGCCGATAGTGCACGGCGCGCTCCAGGCGGCGATACAAATCCTCCGCCAGCGTTTCAATCTCCTGCCGCGACCGGATAACCAGTTCGGCTGCGGCGGACGGCGTGGGCGCCCGCAGATCGGCGACAAAATCCACGATGGTGAAATCGGTCTCGTGCCCAATCGCCGAGATCACCGGAATCCTCGAATCCGCAATCGCGCGAGCTAAGCCTTCGTGATTAAAGCAGGCGAGGTCTTCGGCCGAGCCTCCGCCACGAGCAATGATGATGACTTCGACCGGCTGGCCGCGGCGTGGGCCTTGATGACGGATTTCCTGATTGAAGTATCGAAGCCCGGCAATCGCCTCACCCGGCGCCGCGTCCCCCTGTACCTGCGCCGAATAGATCAGCACGTTCGCGGAATGATGCCGCCGCGCCAAAATATTCAGGATATCCCGCAGCGCCGCTCCCTGGGGCGAAGTGATAATGCCGATTCTTTGCGGCAATGGCGGGATCGCCTTCTTTCGCGAGGCGTCGAATAATCCTTCCGCCTGCAAGCGCGCCTTCAACTGTTCGAACGCCAGTTGCAGAGCGCCCGCGCCCCTCGGTTCCATGAATTCGGCGGAGATCTGCAGTTCGCCGCGATCTTCATACACGGTGATCCGGCCGCGCACCGTAACGTGCAATCCGTTCTCAGGACGAAAACGCAGCAGTTTCGCCGATGAACGGAACATCACCACCCGTATCTGCGCGTTTTCTTCCTTGAGAGTGAAGTACAGATGCCCGGAGTCGGGAATACGAAGATTAGAAATTTCGCCTTCCACCCAGCAATCCGAATACTCGCGCTCGATGTGCGACCGTACGGCGGACACGAGTGCCCGCACCGTCCAGACGCGCCGCTCCGGAGGACGAAACTGGAACCCGAGTTGGTCGGACATTTCCATGAAACTTGAATCCTCGCGTTGGGTGCTTTCTTCAGTTATGACATGCGAAAGCCGCGGGACCGCACTAGCGCCTCAGCCGTCCAATCAGGAAGAGGATCACAGAGAGCACGATGCTAATCAGGATGGAACTCGCCAGAGGAAAATAGAAAGAAGTGTTCTTGCCCCGGTACAGAACGTCCCCGGGCAATCGTCCAAGCGGCAAACCCGTCCGCCCCAGCAGCATCACGATGCCGCCAATCACCACCAGGGCGATGCCAACCATGAACAGCAGCCGTCCCACCTCGGCCATGCTTGTAGTTTAGCGCCGCCAATTGCGAAATGTTGGGATCGTTTCCCGAATGCGTTGTTTGCGCCTAGAACACCTTCACGTGGAAAGTGAGATATTTCTTGGGGTTTTCCCGGATCGCTTTCACCAGTTCGCGCGTCTCCAGTAGCATTTGGTTGCTGTTGTTGTAGAGCGCCGGATCTTTGAACAGCATACCGGCCGTGCCCTCGCCCTTTTCCAGTCGCTCGGAGAGTTCGGTGAGGTTGTTCATCAGGGTTTGCAGTCGGTTGGCGAACTCCTGGTCGCGTGTCAACTTGCCCAGCGCACCTTTGCCCGCGTTGATAT
>JBAVAA010000784.1:0-5798 GCA_049585515.1 Terriglobales bacterium
AGGCTGCCGGACATCAGTTGGAGCGCACGGAACAAGAGATCGTATTCCGGGTTGTCGATGCGTATTACGGAGCATTATTGGCGATCAAACAACTGGAGCTTGCTGAGCAGGCGATAAAAACGTCCCAGTCAATTTTGGATCGCAGTCAGTCGCGATTCGATGCCGGCTTGGTGGTGGAATCGGACCTGCTGACCGCCAAGGTGCGCATAGCCGCGCGGCGGAAGGAACTCATTCAGGCCAGGAACAATCTGGACTTGGCTCGGGCCGAACTGAACACCGCGCTGGGGGTTCCGATGGATACCACGTTCCAGCCATCGGAGACTTTGACGGAGCCAACGCTACCGGTTCCGGTTCTTCAGGATGTCGAAAAGCTTGCCCTGGCGAATCGGCCGGATTTGAAGCGCGTTCAATCCGAAGAAGCAGTTCAGCGCGAAAGCGTTGCAATTGCGAAGTCTTCGTTTGGCCCGCGAGTGAATGCCTTCGCCGGGTGGGAGATGGATAGCCCAACCTTCGTGGCGGGCGGTGGGGGAAACAACTGGCTCGGCGGAGTGGAGATGCAGATCGACCTCTTCCAAGGTGGAGCGAAACGGGCAGAACTCGCTCGTGAACGCGCGCTGCAACAGAAAGTTACCGCGATGAAGCAAGTGGCGGGCGATGGGGTGCGCCTTGAAGTCCGGCGCGCCTATTACAACTTGGACTCCGCCCGGCAGGAAGTCGAGGTTGCGCGATCTGCGATCGCGCAGGCACTTGACAGTCTGCGTATCAACCAGGACCGCTACAACGGCGGCCTTACCACTGTGACGGACCTTCTGGGTGCCGAAGAAGCGGCGCTGCATAGTCAGACCGACTATTGGGAAGCTGTCTATCGCTTTCATACCAGCTACGCCAGTCTCGAGTTGGCGAGCGGCAGTTTGAATCCTCAATCCCCGGTGGTGATGCCATGATTCGTGCAAATTCCATTCTCTTACGTCTGGTTCCTCTGGCCGCGGCTATCGTCGGCGGGCTAAGCGGTTGTTCCAATGAGGGAACTGTACAACCTCCGATCGCGGAAACCGTGCACAGTGTTTCCGTGCTCGCAGCACAGCGGGCAGAGAGCCCCGATCTGTTAGAGGCAGTGGGGACAATACGCGCGGCGCAAACCAGCCAACTTGCAAGTCAGACGATGGGGAACATCGTAGATCTGCGCGTACATGAAGGAGACCGCGTACTGCGTGGGCAAGTGCTGGCGATCATCGACGATGCTCAACTTCGGGCCGCCGCGGACCGGGCCACGGCAGCCGACACCGCAGCCCAGCAGGAAGTGGCCGCGGCAGATTCCGACTTGCTCCTCGCACAATCGACCTTGACGCGGTACCAGACTCTCTATGACAGGAAATCAGTCAGTCCACAGGAATTCGATGAAGTAAAGGCTCGCTACCAGGCGGCGCTCGCGCATCGCGACATGACTCGCGCAGGTGAGGCGCAAGCTAAAGCAGCGTTGGCGCAGGCCCTCACATCGCTTTCTTACACGCGGATTGTTGCGCCATTCGATGGCGTAATCACCGAGAAGAAAGTTGATCCGGGCATGTTGGCTAGTCCTGGCCTCCCAGTCTTCACGATCGAAGGATTGGGACACTATCGATTGGAAGCTGCAGTCAATGAAAACGATCTGCGGTACGTCCGGATGGGAGAGCAGGTCCCGGTTGTAGTGGACGCATTCGAAACCCCACAGCAAAAAGGAAGAGTCGTACAAATCGTGCCTGCCGCCGACTCCGGCACCCGCAGTTTCCTGGTAAAGATCGAATTACCTGCCGATACACGGCTGCGGTCGGGTCTGTTCGGCCGAGCACTGTTTTCCCGTGGTAATCGGTCGTCATTGCTCATTCCGAAGACTGCGGTCGTTGAGCGCGGTCAAATGCAGGGAGTTTACGTACTCGACCAGAACCGGATCGCAAACCTCCGCTATGTAACCCTGGGAAAGTCGATCGGATCGGCGGTGGAAGTACTGGCAGGCCTTCAGGAGGGTGAGCGCCTCGTGGCAAAGCCCGGCGAACTTGACCTCGGCGGCAAGCGGATTGAGGTCCAGCAATGAAAGACGAAGGGGCCAACTCACTAAAACAATCCGAGCATAGTCTGCGGTTGGCGGGACGCATCGCTCACGGCTTCATCGATTCGAAGCTGACGCCGCTGGTAATAGTCGCCGCTCTGCTTCTAGGTGCCTTCAGCATCCTTCAAACGCCTCGCGAAGAAGAACCCCAAATTGTCGTCCCCATGCTTGACGTGTTCGTACAGATGCCCGGCGCCTCGCCGGAAGAAATCTCGCAACGGGTCAGTCTTCCCATGGAGAAGCTGCTGCGCGAGGTTCCCGGCGTCGAATATGTGTATTCCATCAGCCAGCCGGGTATGAGCATGCTGATCGTGCGCTTCTATGTAGGGTCGAAAGAAGAAGACGCCATCATACAGACGTACAACAAGCTGTTCTCCAACTTTGACCGGATCCCACCTGGAGTTTCACAACCGATCATCAAGGTGCGCTCGATCGACGACGTCCCCATCATGGCACTCACGCTCTGGGGCAAGAACTATGACTCGTATCACCTGCGGCTCATCGCCGGCGAGTTGGAAAACTCTCTCAAACAACTTGACGATGTTTCCGAAACCTCGATCATAGGAGGCCAACCCCGAAAGGTACGAGTGGTTTTGGATACGCAGCGTCTGGCAGCCTATGCCCTCACGCCAGCGGCGGTCGCAAGTCAACTTCTCAGCGCGAATAATCGCGGCGACGTGGGCAGCTTTGCCCGCGATAACCGCGAATTCCAGGTCGAGGCCGGGAGGTTCTTCACGCGGACCGAGGACTTGCAACAAGTGGTGATCGGAGTCCACGCGGGTCGCCCGATCTACTTGCGCGATGTGGTGGAGAAGTTGGAAGACGGCCCCGCCGAGCCAAACAGCTACGTCATGTTTGCGAACGCCCGCGGTGGTGCGGGCCAGACGGCAGCCGCGGAATACCCTGCGGTTACGATCACGCTCGCCAAGCGGAAAGGCACCAACGCCACGATCATCTCCGAACGAGTCCTGGAGAAGGTCAACTCGCTTCATGGCTATGTATTGCCCAACGATCTGAATATCACCGTTACGCGCAACTACGGCGAGACCGCGAAAGACAAGTCGAATGAACTGTTGAAGCACCTGCTGATCGCGACGTTATCGGTGACCTTGCTCATCGCCCTGGCGCTCGGTTGGCGCGAATCCGGTGTGGTGCTGCTAGCCGTACCTGTCACCTTAGCCCTCACCTTGGCAGTCTTTTATCTCTATGGATATACCCTCAACCGGGTCACCCTTTTTGCACTGATCTTCTCTATCGGAATTCTGGTGGACGACGCCATTGTGGTAGTGGAGAACATCGTCCGCCACTTCCGATTGCCCGGCAGTCGCGGGCGCCCACTCGTGGAAGTAGCTGTCGAGGCAGTCGACGAAGTCGGCAATCCGACGATCCTTGCGACCTTCGCCGTCATCGGCGCCATCTTGCCCATGGCTTTCGTTCGCGGCCTGATGGGCCCTTACATGCGGCCGATTCCCGTGGGAGCATCGGCAGCCATGCTGTTTTCCTTAATGGTAGCCTTCGTAGTTTCGCCCTGGGCAGCTCTGCGGCTGCTGCGAAACTACGCAGGTGAGCGCGGCCACGATAAACATGAGGTCGAGGGCTGGACCACCCGGCTGTATCGCCGCGTAATGAATCCGCTGATACTCGATGCCCGCCGCCGCTGGATGTTTCTTGGGGGAGTTGTTGTGTTGTTGCTGGCGGCAGTTGCATTCGTGCCCCTGAAATGGGTGCGGGTGAAGATGCTCCCCTTCGACAACAAGAGCGAGTTCCAGGTCGTCATTGACATGCCCGACGGAACTCCGTTGGAGCAAACCACCCGCGTCGCGCAGGAGCTCGGAAATTATCTTGGCCAGCAACCCGAAGTCACAAATTATCAGATTTATGCCGGTACATCCGGCCCCTATAACTTCAATGGACTGGTGCGCCACTACTTTCTGCGCCATAAACCGAATCAGGCCGATATCCAGGTAAACCTGCTCTCACGACATGATCGCAAAGCGCAGAGCCATGAAATTGCTCGCCGGCTTCGTCCCGAACTGGACAAGATCGCCGAGCCCTTCGGGGCACGCATCAAGGTGGCTGAAGTTCCTCCCGGTCCGCCGGTATTGCAGACGCTGGTAGCCGAAGTCTATGGACCCGATTACAAGAGCCAAATCGAATTGGCAGCTCACATCAAGAAGGTCTTTCAACAAACGCCCGGCGTCGTAGATGTGGACTGGTATGTTGAGGATCCCCAAACTAAGTACGACTTGAAAGTGGATCTTGATAAAGCGGCACTCCACGGTATTTCCCCCGCCGATGTGACGCGCACGCTGCAAGTGGGATTGAGCGGCGCAACCGCCGGACTCCTGCACGATCCAAACTCTCGCGAAGACGTGCCGATCGAGGTGCGTTTGGCGCGCCCCGACCGCTCGGGAATCGAGAACCTTGAAAACCTGAAACTGCCCACTGCTTCCGGAGGGCAGATCGCGCTGCAAGAGGTCACGGATCTCCGCCAAACAACGATTGATACGAGTGTCTATCGCAAGAACCTGCAACCGGTCGTTTACGTGACCGGCGACGTGGCCGGCGGAGAAGAGAGCCCTGTTTACGCCATCATGAAAATGAGCGATGCCATCGACAAAATCAAATTGCCTGACGGCTACGCGGTAAAGCAGTACAAAGGCACGACCATGCCCGACCGCACTGACCGCTTGTCCATAAAGTGGGACGGTGAGTGGCACATTACGGTGGAAGTGTTTCGCGATTTGGGACTAGCGTTTGCCGCCGTGCTGGTCCTTATCTATGTCCTGGTTGTCGGCTGGTTCCGATCGTTCGTCACGCCGCTCGTGATCATGGCGCCGATTCCGCTCACTCTGGTCGGTATTTTGCCCGCCCACGCATTGATGGGTGCCTTCTTCACGGCCACCTCGATGATTGGTTTTATCGCTGGCGCAGGAATCATTGTGCGCAACTCCATCATCCTGGTCGACTTTATTGAACTGCGTCGTTCACAAGGCATGTCGCTGGAGAATGCGGTCGTCGACGCCGGAGCGGTTCGCTTCCGCCCCATGCTGCTCACAGCCGCGGCAGTCGTTGTAGGGGCGAGCGTGATTCTGTTCGATCCGATCTTTCAGGGCCTGGCGCTCTCCTTGATGGCTGGCGAGGTGGCGTCCACGGTCTTGTCGCGGATGGCGGTTCCGGTTCTCTACTACCTCTCTCAAAAAGGACACTCGCTTCCACCGCGGCATCTGCATTCGCCCGAAAACATGGCCGAATGTGAAACATCGCAATGCGAAATTGCCTAGGACCAGCTAGTTTTCAAAGGAGAACCATTATGACCGTAGAACGTACTCTTCGTTTGATCGCCGGCAGCTTTATCCTGTTATCCCTGGCGCTCGGATTCTACCTAAGCCCATATTGGTATCTGTTCACTGCTCTTGTCGGATTAAATCTGTTTCAGTCTGGATTCACCAACTGGTGCCCGATGATGACCTTCCTGCGTAAACTTGGGGTTGGCAGATAGGAGAGAATGTACATGCCCAATTGGGTTTGGGGAGTCGCGCTCCTTATCGCCTATGTACTCCTGACGCAATGGTTACTGCCAAGACTTGGCGTCCCTACCTGAAGAACGCAAGGTTGCGCCGAGTCTCGGCGCCAAAATGTTCCCGCCGCACGTCTTCGGGAAAACGATGACAACGATAGTGTAGGCTGAGTTTCGCGAGAGCCTGTTGTC
>JBAVAA010000785.1:0-4106 GCA_049585515.1 Terriglobales bacterium
TTTTCTATCGGGCCCTGCTTCTCCAACTACCCTTGAAATAGGAGACGATTTTGATGAGGCCTGCGCGTGCATTGTTGCCGCTTCTTTTTGTTGTAGTTATGATTGCGCTTGCCACCTCGACAGCCAAAGCAGATTGTGTCGAGTACTGGGATAACGGTTCAGTAAATTGCACCGGCACTGGTGGATGCGAGAGCCAATGGGAGAATATAACGTGTTTTTACCTCGGCTGCGTCTCCGGAACGTGCAACCCAAAGGGCAATAGCACGGAGTGCTGCGGTGTTAGACATGACTACGCCCAAATCTACTCGGACGGCGGCGGCAACTGTAGCGGAATAGAGTGCGATGATACGCGTTTTCGAGTTCATGCGAGATCCTTGCATACCAATCCGCAGTACCGCGCCGAGCTTCTCCGAGGTTATACTCCCGGGCTGATTATGCTGAGCGCCGACCGGAGTTATAAGGAAACCGAGCTTGTATACGTTTTTAATCGGTGCGACCACAGTTATGATTTCGTCGTTTACGACGGAAGGGTGATCGCCACCGGAGGCATGTGAGTATGTTGCAACGAATGCTGAGATCAGCGTCGTTCTTTTGCTGCCTAATTGCTGTGGCTGCGGGTCAGGCACCCGCGGGCGCAGAGCCGCGAGCCGGTACGAAAACACCGGCAGCGGGCGCAGCTACCAAGCAAACCGAGCTGCACTTGGTTCGAGTGGAGACAATAACCGCACCCGCCGAGATGGCAACCGGCTTCCTCACTCCCTTGAAATGTGACAGCGACGGCAACCTCTACTTTCGAAAGGACCACGCCGACGACGTTCACAAACTGAACCTGAAAGGGGAGCAGGTTGCCTTGTTTCAAGCGGCCGCAAACTCGGACAAAAAGATTGATGGGGTGGCGGCTTTCACTCTTGCCCCGGACGGCGATCTGTATCAGTTAGTGATCCCTCATGAATTCGACCGCTATGTGTTCGTGTACAAGGCCGATGGCACGTTCAAGTCGGCAATCAAATTGAACCCCGGTTTTGTTTGGTTCCCACACTCCTTGGCGGTTTTTCCATCCGGACAGTTGTTGGTTACTGGTTCGGAGTATGATCGCGACCGGACCTCGGCAATGTGGCCTTTCACTGGCATTTTTGCTGCTGATGGCAGCTTGCTGAAGGAAGTTAAACTGGAGGACGACGACACTCTTCACGACATGGCGGCGTCTGGCGATGCTCGCGTGACTGTCTCCCATTCTCCACGAACCAATAGAGCTGTTGATCTTAGCCAGATCGAAATGGCAGCGGATGGCAATGCGTACCTGATGCGGTGGACCAACCCGGCGGTCATCTATGCGATCTCACCAGGTGGTGAAACCGTACGGCGACTCAAAGTCGATCCTGGCGGATCGGGCTATTGGCCGGCTGCGGTGCACGTGTATCAAAACCGAATTGCCGTGCTTTTCAACAATCCGGAAACTCACGACAAGGTCATGAAGATTGTCGACCTTGAGGGCCGCGAGAGCGCCTCCTACGACGAACTCAGGTCCAACGGCAAGGCGCAGTCCGCTATGATAGGCAGTTCTTTCGCCTGCTATTCGGAGAATCCGACACGCTTTATTTTCCTCGGCGCTAACGACGACTACAGGCTGCAGCTCTGGATCGCCGAACCGCGCTAAACGGGGCAGCGACTTGGCGATGAGACTAGGTTCAGCCATCGCATCCACAAATTCGCTGTGTTTGCCTTGACACTACGCTAAGCGTCCGGCATCCTATTAGATCGGGGCAAAGATTCTTTTTTTTCTGTGCCGTTCTTCGTTTCGGTGCGACGGCGGAGCGCGCATCGCCGTTCTAGCCTGCAAGTTGGCTTTAGTTTCCCGCCCCGCGACGTGGGGCTTGTGCCGTCTCAGGGCGGCTGCGGAGACGCCGCAACGCGTCTCTAACAGGCAGAGAACGGTAATCGCCGAAAGCAGCAAACTTGTGGCGAGTTCCGTTTGGCGGGATTGAGACGGGGCGATTTCGGCTTCCGCGCTTAACGGGTTTCGTCGCCTATTTTATTGCAGAGGATCGACTTGGCGGTGGCAATCATTTTATCTGGCATACAGGGCGGGTTGGCGTCGTGGTTGCAGCTTCCCGGGGGTTCGAGTCTGCTCGGACTGGCGCCGCTGCTATTTATCTTCGCCATCTTCTACTTTCTGCTGATTATGCCGCAGCAGCGGAAGCAGAAAAAGTGGCAGGCCATGCTGAGCGAATTAAAAAATGGGGACAAAATCGTAACCAGCGGCGGCCTGCGCGGAACGATTATCAGTCTTAAGGACGACGCGCTGGTGTTGCGCGTCCCCCCCGACAACCTCAAGCTCGAAATCAGCCGCGGATCGGTGGTATCGGTGACCACGGCGGAGGAAGGAAAATCGTAGACGCTGCGAGTTTCGAGCTACAGACTTCGCAGCTCGTAGCGCTTTGGTCGTCTTCATGAATAAAAACCTTACCTGGAAGTTAGTCGTAATCGTCTGCATTCTGCTGCTGTTTGTGTACGGGATCTTCGGCGTTCCCAAGGACTGGTCGGGCAAGGGGATGCTGACGGCGATTACCGACCGCATTCATCTTGGCCTCGATCTTCGTGGCGGAACTCACTTGATCCTGCAGGTGCAGGTCAATGACGCGGTCAGCGTCGATTCCGACAACGCAATTGCGCGCCTCAAAGAAGAGTTCCGCACGCACAAGATCAATTACTCCGACATCCTCAAGCCCGATGCGGTAAACCATCCCGAAACCATCGTAGTCAAGGGCGTTCCGCCGGAGCAGAGTAGCGATTTCAGGAACATCGTTGCCGACCGGCTGCCGGAGTATGACGCCACCTCGGGCGCGGAAAATTCCTGGACCATTTCCATGAAGGCGCAAGCGCTGGCCGATTTAAAAAACCGCGCCGTTGCCCAAGCCATTGAAACCATCCGCAATCGAATCGACCAGCTCGGCGTGAGCGAGCCTGTCATCCAAGAGCACGGACTCGGCCAGTATCAGATTCTTGTCCAGCTTCCGGGCGTGGACGATCCGGCGCGCGTGAAGGACATCATCAAGTCGACGGCGATGCTCGAAATCAAGCAGGTGCTGGGCGGCCCTTATACGAGTCAGGCGCAAGCCATGCAAGATCAGCCGAATGGAATGCTGCCCCCAGACGCAATGCTGCTGCCGGGCACCGTTCGCGCCACCGGCGATCAAAATGGAGGCGAGAGCTGGTATGTGGTCTCGCGAGCATCCGCCATCACCGGTCGCGATCTGCGCGATGCCCAACCTTCCCAGGACAGCAATGGCCAGCCTGCCGTTGGCTTTAGTCTCACTGGCGAAGGAGGCCGCAAATTTTATGCATTCACCTCCGAACATGTAAAAGATCGGCTTGGCGTGATTCTCGACAACAAGGTTCAATCGGTGGCGACGATTGACGAACCGATCCACGATCAAGGCATCATCCGGGGGCGCTTCACTCTTCAGGAGGTGCAGGACCAGTCGATGGTCCTGCGATCTGGCGCGCTTCCGGCCAGCATTAACTATCTCGAAGAGCGCACTGTGGGGCCGTCGCTGGGCGCCGATTCGATTCGTTCCGGGGTGCAGGCGGCGGTTTATGGCATGCTCGCCGTCCTTATTTTTATGCTGGTTTACTACCGCTGGGCGGGCGTGAATGCGGATATCGCATTAATCTTGAATCTGGTCATCCTGCTCGGCTTCATGGGATATTTTGGAGCGGTGCTGACGCTGCCGGGTATTGCGGGCGTCATCCTGACCGTCGGCATGGGCGTCGATTCGAACGTTCTGATTTTTGAGCGCATCCGCGAAGAACTGCGAAACGGAAAGACGCCTCCATCGGCCGTGGAGCAGGGCTTCAGCCATGCCTGGATCACCATCGTCGACACGCACGTGACCACGATTGTGTCGGCGGCGATTCTGTTCATTTTTGGCACCGGGCCAGTGAAAGGCTTTGCCACGACGCTGGTGTTTGGCTTGCTCGCAAACCTGTTCACAGCCGTGTTTGTGTCGCGAGTAATTTTTGATTGGGTATTGAGCAGGAAGCAGCGCGGAGAAGCATTGAGTATTTGAACAGGTTTCAAGGTTTCAAAGTTTCAAGGTTTCAAA
>JBAVAA010000786.1:0-2614 GCA_049585515.1 Terriglobales bacterium
TCACACGCCACAGATAGTCGCCGTTCAGCATGGGAGTGAAAGTGCCGTCGAGCGGAAGGATCTCCAGTCCATGCCGGGGAAGATCGAGATCGCGAATAATCTCAGGCCGCAGCAGCGAGACGACATAGGAGCAAACCGAAAACTTGAAGCCAGAAAAAACTTCTTCCGTGCACGCCGCTCCGCCAAGAATATGCCGGCGCTCAAGCACCAGCACTCTCTTACCCGCTTTGGCTAAGTAGGCTGCATTGGTGAGGCCGTTATGGCCTCCACCAATCACGATTACGTCGTACTTCGTACCGCTCGCAACAGCAGACATAGTTTGACCTGGCAGGTTTACCCCAAAGTGAACCGGAAGATTGAGTAGGAAATGACTCGTCATTCTATCGAGAAAGCGCCCTTTTGTCTTTACTTGGAAGTGATTGCTGACTTATGGTCAATCCATTTCGATGCTTGCCGCGGATACTTAGGCTGCATATAATCCGGCGTCAGAGATTTGCATTTTTTGCGAGGTCGCTTTGCCAATTGGAACTGCCTTTCACGAGAGAACCTTCGCCCTCTGCCAGAGTCTGAATTACCGCGAATGGTCGGGATACTACACGGTCAGCGTCTACGAAGTGCACCACGAGCACGAATACAATGCGATCCGCAATGCGTGCGCGCTGATTGATATTTCGCCGCTCTATAAGTATCTGGTCACCGGCAAAGATGCCACCAAACTAGTGAATCGCATCATCACCCGTGACGTTACTAAAGTTGCCGTCGGTCAAGTGATTTACGCCTGCTGGTGCGATGAAGACGGCAAGGTCATTGACGATGGCACCATCACGCGTCTCGAAGAAAACAAATATCGCTGGACGGCGGCCGATCCCAGCCTGCGCTGGTTCCGGCAGAACGGCCTGAACATGGACGTTCAGATCGAGGATATCTCCGAGCAGACAGCGGCTCTGGCGCTGCAAGGGCCCGCTTCGGCGAAACTTTTGCAGACGGTCACGGATGCCGATATCGCCAATCTGAAATATTTCCGAAAGACGAGCGGAAACATTGCTGGCGTGCGAGTCGATATCTCGCGCACAGGATACACGGGCGATTTGGGCTATGAAATTTGGATGCCATGGTATGACGCGGTCAAAGTGTGGGACGCGCTGATGGATAAAGGCAAGCAGTTCGATATCCACGCAGCCGGAATGCTGGCGCTCGATGTGGCGCGCGTGGAGGCAGGGCTGCTGCTGATCGAGGTCGATTACACGAGTTCGAAGAAGGCACTGATCCCCTCCCAGAAATACTCACCGTACGAATTGGGCTTCGGGAAGATGGTGCATCTGGAGAAAGAGAATTTCATCGGCAAGCGGGCCCTTGCGCGCGACCACAAGCAAGGCGTCGCGCGCCAGTTGGTCGGGCTGGAGGTAGATTGGGTAGAAGTGGAAGAGCAGTTCGACAAGTTCGGACTATCTCCGGCAGCGCCCAGCCAGGCTTCGCGCGTAGCCGTACCCATCTATGACGGCGACAAGCACGTGGGCAAAGCCACCACAACCGCATTCTCTCCGCTGCTGAAGAAGCTGATCGCTCTGGCCAGCGTGGGGGCCGAGTATTCGAAGATGGGTACAAAACTGCAAATGGAGTTGACCATCGAAGCGCAGCGGATGAAGACGACGGCGACGGTCGTGCCGTTGCCGTTCTTTAATCCGAAGCGAAAAACGGCGACGCCGGTTTAATTCGTTGATCCGTTGTCCTACTGCGTGAACGCGTCGAACAGCCTGAGAAATTGCAGCTGTTGATAGTTTATAAACGCAGGCGGCGCAGGATAAGGCGCATTGTTTACATTGATCACGTTGAACTCCGGACCCAGCGCCGCGGCGTCTTCGTTCAGGGTGGAAATTGTGAGGTTCCAACTGCCTTTGGCCAGGCGCAGCTCCAGTTTTTGGAGCGCGGTAATCATTTCCGCGGGGCTGAATTCACAGTGGCCTGCGCGGTGAATGAATCTCTCCCGCAATAAGCTGCTGTCATTGGCCTCCCCGACAACCGTCGCGTAGGCCTTTTCGTTTTCCGCGTTAACGAGTCCGTCGCCCGTGGTGTGCAGGGTCAACACTGGGACCGCAAGTTGACCGTTGAAGATGACGTTATCGGTTGCGTAAGTCAGAGCTGCAGGATCGGCGGTGATTCTCGGCGCAGTTTTCAGCGCGGCCAGGTCATCGTCGAGGCTGAGGCCAGCCGCCGTGTACAGAGCTTGCACCTCCGCATAATCGCGCGACCGCGATAGCTGATATTTGTAGTTCACTCCTGTGTTAAAAGAGGGATTTCCTCCTGCCCGGTACTCCAGTTCCGCGCGGGCTCCAAATTCGGTGGGCAAGGATTCAGTTTGCAACCACAGAAACTGGTTGGCCTCCTGGGTCGCATAATCGGTAGGCGCAGGTTCTGAAGTCGTAGGGTCGAACCAGCCCGGCAGGTCTATGAGGGCTGATACCAAGGCCAGTCGCGCCTGGCCTTGCGGTGTGGCCTGGGCCGCGGCGAGAATCGCTTCTGCCGTGCCCAATTCCAGTGTGGGGTTGGTGATGTGCACGACTTGCAGAGACCCGCCTGCGAGCAGCGTGTTGAACGCAAAAGCAGAGTCCAGGTA
>JBAVAA010000787.1:0-4076 GCA_049585515.1 Terriglobales bacterium
TTCAGGGACAGAAAGAATGGCGCGAGCGAAACTGGCAGAATCTTCCCGTCGCGGCGCATGAGATTGATGCGGTTATTTTGACGCATGCGCACCTCGATCACTGCGGCTGGATTCCGCGATTGGTGAAACAAGGCTTCCGCGGGCCGATTTACGCGACCCAGCCAACCATCGATCTTTGCTCGGTGGTGTTGCCGGATTCCGGGCACTTGCAGGAAGAAGACGCCGCGTACTACAACAAAAGGAAGGCATCGAAGCACGATCCGGCATTGCCGTTGTATACGCTCAAAGAAGCCCAAGATTGTCAGCGATTGTTCAAGGCGGTGGCGATCGAGCAAACTACGCAACTGAGCCCCGAACTGGTATTCCGTTTTGTGCGGGCCGCGCACATTCTGGGTTCGTGCATGGCGGAAGTCACGTTGCAAACGAACGGGCGCAGCCGGCAATTACTCTTCACGGGCGACATTGGCCGCGTGCGCGACAGCGAAATTACGCCAGGTAAGGTGGTGCATTCCGGGCCGCAGGAAAATGAGACTGCCGACTTGCTGGTGATGGAGTCAACTTACGGTAACCGGCAGCATCCCGATACCGATCCGCGACCCGAACTCGCGCGCTTGATTCGCGAGACCGCGCAAGGCGGCGGCAGTGTGATTGTTCCGGCGTTTGCCGTCGAGCGGACGCAGAAATTTCTTTTCATGCTGAAGGAACTGATGGAAACGGGCAAGATTCCGCGATTACCCGTTTATTGCGACAGCCCGATGGCGATCAAGGCGGTCGAAATTTTTCTGAAGCATTCGGAGGAGTACACTGCGCAGGCCGCCGATCTGATCAGCAGATATGGCTCGCCACTCAAATGGCCGGGTTTTACGTTTGCGGAAACGGTCGAGCAATCGAAGAAGATTAACGAGAGCCACGGTCCCTCAATCATCGTTTCGTCCAGCGGCATGGCGACGGGTGGCAGGATTCTGCACCATCTGTTGCAGCGGCTGCCCGATCCGAAGAACCTGGTGATCTTTATCGGTTTCCAGGCGCCGGGCACGCGCGGCGCCACCATAAAGAACGGAGCGCCGGAAGTAAAGATCTTCGGCCAGTTCGTGCCGATCCGCGCGCAAGTGGCGGCGTTCGAACAGTTCAGCGATCACGCCGATCCGCCGGAGTTGCTGGAGTGGCTACGGACATTCAGAAACACGCCGGGTGTGACTTATCTTGTCCATGGCGAGCCGGTCGCATCTTCACAACTGCGCGATTTGATGAAGAAAGAACTGGGGTGGAATGTGCAGGTGGCGCAATATTTGGAGAAGGTTGCGGTGAAGTAATTTCGTAATTGAGTAATTTGGACCTCGGCGAACAGTGTGCCTGTGTCAAAGAGTTCTGAATACGATGCTGTCAAGTGAGCGGCAACTATGACAGAGGCGGAGTTCAAGAAACATCTCGAAGCGGCGGAGAAGAGCCCGAAAGAGATTGCGGCGGCCGTCTCCGGTTTGCCGGAACATGTTCTACGCTACAAGCCTTCTCCCGGAAAATGGAGTGTTCTGGAGGTACTTGGCCACTTGGCGGATGCCGAGATTATCTACGGATACCGCCTGCGGCAGATGCTGGCAGACGCGAAACCCGTCCTCGCGCCGCTCGATCAGAATGCTTGGACCCGCAATCTGAACTACATGGACTCGCCTCCCTCCGAACTGGTCGCGTTTTACGGATTGGGAAGGCATCACAATTTGCGCTTGCTGCGAAGCATGAAGGTTTCCGACCTTTCCAAGTCGGCTTTTCATCCGGAACTGCAGCGGGAAATGACGGTGGCCGACTTGGTCGAGAGAATGAGCGGCCATGGCGCTGGACATCTGCAGCAGATTGAAAAGTTGAAAGCGGCTAGTAAGAAGGTAGTTTAGGGCGGGGAAATCAAGCCGGGTGGCGCGCGTGATCGGCCGTGAATGCGATAAGCGCCTGCAACTGTGCCTGGGCCGCGCCCGAATCGATCGCTTTTGCAGCCAACGGCACGGCATCGCGCAGATGGTCGGCGCGTCCGGCGGCAACGAGCGCGGCGGCAGCGTTGAGCAATACTACGTCTCGGCGTGCTGATTTCTTCCCGGCTAACACTTCGCGGATGAGCACCGCATTGAAGGCGGCATCTCCTCCGGAGATGTCCTCGAATGTGGCGCGCTCGAGACCGAACTCCTCGGGCGTGACCTCGTAGCTGTGAACTTGGCCTTCGCGGAGTTCGGCGATTCGCGTTGAGGCGGTGATGGTGAGTTCGTCCAGACCGTCGCTTCCGTGGACGACGAGCGCGCGCCGCAACCCTAACATGCTAAGCGCTTCCGCAAGCTTTTCTACAAGGTCGGCGGAATAGACGCCGACGACCTGGCAGGTGGCGCGCGCGGGATTCGTCAGCGGTCCTAGCAGATTGAAGACCGTGCGCAAATGCAGTTCGCGGCGCGCGGTCTGCACGTGCTTCATCGCCGAATGCATGGCGGGGGCGAAAAGAAATGCGATTCCTACGTGCTCCAGGCAGGCGGCGATTTGCGCGGCCGGCAGGTGGATGTTGACGCCCAACGCTTCCATCACGTCGGCGGAGCCGCACTTTGAGGTCATGCTCCGATTGCCGTGCTTGGCTACGCGCACGCCGGCTCCGGCGACCACGAAGGCTGTCGCCGTCGAAATGTTGAATGTGCCGCTGGCATCGCCCCCGGTGCCGCAGGTATCGACTAGGGCGTCGCGTTCGGTACCGCTGGCGTCTAAGACGGCGCTGGTGTGGAGTTCAAGGGGGATGGCGGCGGCGCGGATGGCTTCCGCGAACCCGACAATTTCTTCGACCGTCTCGCCCTTCATGTGCAGCGCCACCAGCAGAGCCGCAATTTGTGCGTCCGAGCACTGGCCGGTCAGAACCTCGGTCATCACCCCATGCGCCTCTTCGCGGGAGAGCGACTGGCGGTGATTGGCGATGCGATGGAGTGCCTCGAGGATCACAGGATCCAAGCTACCAGAGACAAGATGGCTTTCAAACTGGCAACGCCCGAAAGCAACCCCGGAGTGGGCAGAAGCGCAAACCGGGGCCGTTCTTGGAATCAGTCGTCGGACGAAACCTCACAGACGCTACTTCACGGGCGCTACTTCAGCATTCGGTGTGGCGGGGAAGCTTTAGTCAGGATCGACAGCAATCGAGTCGCCGACGCGGGTGGCGTGACTTTGCCTTCGCGGACTATTTCCCTGGCGCTCAACTCCTGCCCGTACAGGGCCTTGTTTGCGCCATCGTCGGAGCGCAGCGTCGAACCCTCGAGCGACACGCCGGCAAAAAGTCCCTGCGCTCTGGAGTACGACAGGATCTCAGCTTTCAAAACGATGTCGGTTGCCGCGGCGGCGTCGCGTCCCACGGGACCGGCCGCAATCGATGCGTCGCCTCCGAGCTTCACCTTGCTCGAGAGCACCGATTTTGCCCCCGAATCGTTCATCACCAGCAATACGAAGTCGGTGGCCTGGCCGCCAATCTGGAAACCTACGCTCCCGGCTTCGAGAGCAAACATTGCGGGTGCGCTCCAGGCGCCGGAAAAATTACGTCCCCGGCGGCAGGTGATCAGTCCCCGTCCGTAGCTGCCGCCGACGATGAACGCAGCTTTTTTTACTGACGGAAAGATCACCACGCAATATGACTTATCGAGCAGATCCTTCGGAATGCCATCGGGCATGGCGAGGATCTCCTTCAGGACGGTCGCGGATTGGCCGATGCGATCTTCTACTTTTTCTTCTTTGTCCGCGCCCATAGCGGGCAACACGCTGACCAACATCAGAACTACGAGCAACATTCTGCTTTTCATAAAATTCTCCTTTTTGACTGCCTCTACTTCTTTTCTACCTGTGGCGGCGCCAAGTCCTGCGGGAAACTTTTCAGCGAAACCTCGCTGGAGCGGGAAGAAGTTTTCTTCGCTGCGTCGGTTGTGTTCTCCACAAGAGTTCCCCTAAGCACGTAATACGCTTCGTCACCGCGGCTTTTGCCCTCGCCCCGTTCGATGGTTCCTCGAAATTCGAAGGCGAGGACCTGCACAGTTTCGGTGGCAAATACGAGTTGGTTGCGCTCGATTTTACCC
>JBAVAA010000788.1:0-5009 GCA_049585515.1 Terriglobales bacterium
GCTTGTAAGCAATCACGGCGAGAGTTTCGAGCGCGGGCAGCGACAGCCGGATCGGCGGCTTCAAACTCTTGGCGAACGCCCGCACCACTTCGTGCTGCTCGGGTTTGGTGGACATCCGGTATCCGCCCGCGACCTGGCGGATTTCGATGCCGTGATTTGCGCCCGAGTAATCTGCAATCAGTTCTTCAAGCGTGGCCCGAATGCGCGACTTGATTTCCGCAGGCTCAGTTTCAGGACTCCCTGCGAGCACAGAATCCTTCACCAGCGAATAAATCTGGTCGATCGAGATAGGCGTTTCCGCCGCGTAAATAATGGCTTCGAGTTGGGGTCTAAGACTCATGGGTCAGTTCTCAGTTCTCAGTTCCCGGTTCTCAGTTTCCAGAAAAGACCGGCGACCGCAGGCATTTTACTGAGAACTGAGAACCGAGAACTGAGAACTTTCTTAATTCACTTCCAATCATCGCGCACCGCTGCCTGTTCCGTCATCACCTCTTCGAAGTGAGAATGCTTGCGCACCAAAACCTCGCCGAAGACGTGGTCTTGCTTTACCTGGATCGCCTGCAAGCGGACCAGTTCGAGCAGCGCCAGAAACATGCAGACCAGCGCCGGTCGCGAACTCATATTGCGCAGCATCTGCTTCAGCCGAATCGGACCGTCTTCAAGCGCGAGCCGGCGGTGCAGATACTTGATCATCTGGCCGACCGTGACCGTATCCTCGTCCACCTCAAGAATCGGCCGAGTACGCGCCCGCTCCAGAATCTGCTGGAAGGTTTTGACCAGGTCGATGACGTCGGCGGCCAGTTCGGGCTCGGTGCCCTCGGCGTCCATGAACTCGCGGATCGCGGGATTGCTCAGCACCGCATCTTCGATCTGCTGTTTCTGTAGCAGCATTTGCGCCGCAGATTTGAACTTTTCGTGCTCCAGCAGGCGGTTGACGAGTTCGTTGCGCGGGTCGTCCAGCGCGTCGGCGGGAGCGAGCGGATCGCGCGGGAGCAGCATCTTCGACTTGATGTGAATCAGCACCGCCGCCATGTAGATGAACTCGGAAGCGACGTTCACGTCGAGTTCGCGGATGCGTTCGACATAAATCAGGTACTGCGCCGTGATCCTGGCGATGGGAATGTCATAGATGTTGATGTCCTGCTTGCGGATCAGGTCGAGCAGCAGGTCGAGCGGGCCTTCGTAGATTTCGCCGAGAGCGACGGCAAAGGGAAAATCGCTGGCATCGTCTTTGCCAGACTTGACGAAGGAGTTCTTGCTGTCAATAGAAACGACAGTGGCCCCGCCTTGTCGAGATTCCTCGGCAGGAGTTGGTTCTGACATTGGTTGAGGCAATTCCGTCACTTCGCAGAACCTTTGACCTGGACGTTTTTCGGACCCGTTTTCGAACCGTCGTCAGGACCGTCGTCCGGACGATAGTCCAGCCCCATCGACTTCCGTACTTCGTCCATCGTGCCACCCGCAACATCCCGGGCAGTCGCCGAGCCAGCTTCCAGAATATCCCAGGCGAGGCACGGATTGTCCTCGTATTTTTTCCGGCGCTCCTGCATGGGGTTGAGGATCTTAACGATGGCATCCGCGACCCAGCTCTTGCACTCGATACAACCGATCCCGGCCGAGCGGCAGCCTTCATACACTTTCGCCATCGTTTCCTTGCTGCTGAAAATTTTGTGCAGGTCGCCCACCGGACATATATCAGGATTGCCCGGATCGCTGCGCCGCACCCGCGCGGGATCGGTGACCATCGTCTTCAATTTCTGCCGCACCACGGGCTCGGGATCGGTGAGCATGACGGCATTGTCATACGACTTCGACATCTTGCGGCCGTCGGTGCCCGGCAGGCGTGGAGCAGGCGTGAGCAGAGCCTGCGGTTCAGGGAAGACGATTCTCGGGAAAATGAAATCGGTATCCGGGGTGATTTCCGTTCCGTTGGAAATCAAAACTTCCCTCTGATCCGGCGTCAGGCTGGCCGTGTCGGCAACCACCGGCTGAGCGAAAGCGTAAATTCCGTTGAAGCGCCGCGCGATCTCGCGCGTCAACTCCACGTGCGCCACCTGGTCTTCGCCAACCGGCACCACATCTGCCTTATAGATCAAAATATCCGCCGATTGCAGGACGGGATAACCCAGAAATCCGTACGTCCCCAGATCTTTTTCTTTGATGTTTTCCTTCTGCTCTTTATAGGTCGGAACGCGCTCCAGCCAGCTCAGAGGAGTGATCATCGAAAGCAGCAGGTGCAATTCCGCATGCGCCGGCACATGCGACTGAATAAACATCACGCACTTCTCGGGATTAAGCCCCGCCGCCAGCCAATCGAGCAGCACCTCAACCGAGTTTTCTTTCAGGCGTGACGTGTCCGCATAGTCGGTCGTCAGTGCGTGCCAGTCGGCGATAAAGAAAAAGCAGTCGTACTCATCCTGCATGCGGACCCAGTTCGCGAGCGCGCCCACGTAGTTTCCCAGGTGCAGCTTGCCGGTCGAGCGCATTCCGCTGAGTACGCGTTTCTTGCCAGGAGTCGTCATTCAGAATTTGGCCAGTACAGCGAAGTAGAAGCGCACAAACGGGCCGATCAACCCGTTGATAAGGCCCGGCGCCAGATAAACCAGTGCCAGCAGCGCGAAAAATCCGATGCGATCGTACACCACGCGCACCGGATCCGACAGAAAATGCCGTAAAACGTGGCTGCCATCCAGCGGTGGGACCGGAATCAGATTGAAAACCGCGAGGACGATATTGATGAACATGAGTTCGAACAGCAGCATAGCCACTGGAGACAACGCCGAATTGGAGCTGGTGCCATTGTCACCGCTGAGCAATCCCAAGACGAGAGCGTGGCCGGTGTCCGAAGAAACAGAGATGCCGCCCAGCAGCAGAAGCGCCCCGGTGGCGACGATGAAGTTGCTGACCGGACCGGCCACAGAAGTTAGAATGTCGTCCATCACGGGATTGCGAAAATTCCGCGGATCCACGGGCGTCGGTTTCGCCCAGCCAAGCAACGGTATATGGCTGATGGCCGCCACCAGCGGCAGGATGATCGTGCCAAACAGATCAATGTGGCGAATCGGATTCAGCGAAACCCGTCCCAGCATGCGCGCCGTAGGATCGCCACAGCGTGATGCGGTCCACGCATGGGCGGACTCATGCACGCTGATGGCAAACAGGAACGCGATCATCTGGTAGAGGATCTCAACCGTTCGCGGCGTCATTGGTGAATCACTGATTCTAACAAAGGAGCCGCGAGACACGACTTGCGAGAAAAAGAGCCGCGAGAAAACCGCAGAGAGAAAGGAAGGTCACAGGACCACGAGATCGATGGGTTGCTCGAAGCGCGTAGCTCGCAGCTCGAAGCTTTGTCGTTATTGCCCGGCGCGCGCGGGTGAGACAACCAGAGGACTGGCAGCCCGACTCTTGCTGTCGCCCTTGTCATGCTGGTAGAGCAGTGAGAGCGCGCCTTCGCCGGCGGCAGTTGCGCCCGCGAGTTCCGCGGCCAGAGCCTGATAGGAGCGGCCGATTTCGTGGTTCCCCTGCGCTGCCACCGGGCTCCCCTTATCGATGGCGGGTCCGATGAGCTGGAAGTTGTTAGGAACCTTCCATAGCACCTTGCAGTTGGTGGCTTTCTCTACATCTTCGTCACTGAACCCGGGAATCTTCTTATAACGGTTGAGCACAATCCGCAGCCTGTCGCGCCCCGCACCTTCCTGCAGAAACGACTGAATCCGGCCCGCGCTCCACAATGAAACCACGTCCGTCTGCGTGACCAGCAGCACCGCATTCGAGAGGTCGCAGATCATCTGCATGGTCCCATCGATTCGTCCCGAGCAATCGAGCACCACAAAGTGATACTGGCCCACCAGCAAGTCGAACAGGCGCGCCAGTTCCGAACCGGTCGGGACCCCGTTATGCGGCTGTTGAGCTCCGGCCAGCAGATGAAGGCCGTTGCGATAATGCGTCATCAGGCCATCGAGCAGCGAACCGTCCATGCGGTGCAGGTTCTGCAATGCGTCGATGATCGTAAATTGAGGCCGCAGATTCAATTGCAGGGCAGCATGCCCAATTGGAGCGAAGTCCACAAGCACGACCCGCCCATGCGTTTCCTGCAACGCAACGGCGGTATTCACCGCAGTGGTGGTGCAGCCGGCTCCGCCCTTGGCGTTCAGGAAAGTAAAGACACGGGCCTGGCTGGAATTACGTTGCGACCGGCTTAGCGTGGTCGAAAAGCGAGTGAAAGCCTCGATCAAAGCTTCGCGGCTGGCGGTGTGATCCAAAAACTCGCGCGCCCCGGCCCGCATAGCCGAAACGATATTAGTGGGCTGATTGATTTCCCCCACGGCAAAAATCGTGACCTCGGGAGTGCTGGCGTGGATCAGTTCGATGGCGCGAATAGCGCGCTGCGGGTTGTGCGGATCGATATCCACCAACACGACTTCGGCCCGCTGGTCCTGCAATTGACGCAGCACCGAATCGCTCTGCCCCGTCGGGAACCCAACATGGCTCAATACGGTCCGAGCCAGATTCGTGCTTTCCACACGGCTATGTAGTACGACGGATTGTTCGCGGTCCTCGGTAAGGAGGGCGACAGCGATCCCGGGCATAACTCGCTTCTCAGTGTTCATTGCCATGCTACGAACTTCCAGCGTCCAGGCCAAATGACCTTCGTAATCGAAGGATCGGACCTCGAACGAAGCGGCAGGTTGCCGGCGGGTCGATCGGGGGATGAAATCCCGTCAGCTGCTGGGTTACCACATTGTAAGGCAAAGACCTGCGCTTGAAAAGATGGACTCGAAAAACCTACCGGAGAACCTGCGGAAGAGCAATGACCCGAAAGTGCTGGCGAAATTACGGCGGAAACTACTAAAAAGAAAGGCTCAGCGTGGCTGCCGTGCTCAACATTTGCCTAAGAACTCCGTTCGTGACTTCGTTTTGAAAGGGCGCAGGCCTCAACCGAGCCGCCAGATTAATATGGGCTCTAGAATGTGCGGGAGAACTAATTTTCGGGCAAACCGGTGGAA
>JBAVAA010000789.1:0-1671 GCA_049585515.1 Terriglobales bacterium
TCCCAGGGACGTCTGCCTAAGCAGTCGATGCAGCAGTTCACGCCACCCGTGGTAGTGGTGCGCAACCCAGATCCCAAGCTCCCAATCGCCCCGACAGTCGTGGTTCCACCCGATATCAAACTACAACAGCCCAACATGCCTGACCTGGGCGACCCCCTAGCCCATCTCGCTGTGCCCTCGAACGGAACTGGCGGGGGCGGCGGAATTGGCTCCGGCAGCGGTGGTGGTGTTGGTTCAGGCGAGGGTCCTGGATTTGGTCCGGGTCACGGCGGTGGCACCGGCGATGGTGCGTTCCGCGTGGGCGGCGGTGTTTCCGCTCCCAAAGCGATCTATGCGCCGGACCCCGAGTATTCCGAAGAAGCCCGCAAAGTCAAACACATGGGCACGGTCGTGTTGTGGCTGGTGGTTGGTCCCGACGGCAGGCCCCGCGACATCAAAGTATTGCGGACGTTAGGATTGGGCTTGGATGAAAAAGCCATCGAAGCGGTAAAAAACTGGCGCTTTGAGCCCGCCTATAAGGATGGCAAGCCCGTCTCCTGCATGATTAACGTGGAAGTCAATTTCCATCTGTACTGAAACAGCGTCTCGCCGCGTCTTCCGCCGGCCAATGCTTCCATCCGCTTATTCTTTAAGGTTCACGTGCAACACAGTTTCCACCGGAAGCCCCAAAAATCGGGTCCCCATTCGTTTGAATTTTTCCGCCGAATCCGTCGCAAAGAACGTAAGTTTGGGAACTTCGCGAGCGCTTTTTATTGAACCCGCTGCGGATTCGGTTGGTGCCTTAACTTGACGCGCCACAGCCTCTGCCGTCGATTCGGCGGAATCCACGATCGTCACATGCGCTGGCGCCACGCGCCGCAACAGCGGCTTGATCAGCGGATAATGGGTGCAGCCGAGCACCAGCACGTCGGCGCCAAAATCGCCCGCGTCGCCAGAAAAAGCCTCCGCTAAATAAATCTTCGCCACCTGCTCGGTCACCGGATGGTCAACCCAACCTTCTTCGACCAACGGCACAAATAAAGGACAAGCCTTCTCCCGCACCGTAACCGCCCGGGCCTCGAGCGCGCGCCGGTAAGCATGACTGCCGACGGTCGCCTCCGTGCCAATGACGACCACTTTCCGCCTCCGACTGGCCGCCGCCGCCGCTTCCGCCCCCGGCTCGACCACGCCGATAACTTCCACGTTCGCCGCCGCCTTGATCTCGTCAAGTGCCAGCGCGGTGGCCGTGTTGCAGGCGATCACCAGCAACTCCGCTCCCTCGTCCTGCAGGTAGCGCACCGCCCCAACCGCATAATGCGCGATCGTAGCTGCTGATTTCGATCCGTATGGCAGGCGCGCCGTGTCGCCAAAGTAGAGATAATCGGCGCCGGGAATGTGCTCGATCAGGGCTCGCAGAACCGTCAGCCCTCCAACGCCGGAATCAAACACGCCGATCGTCGTCCGCCCTTTCATTGACCTGCATGATACATGTTCAGTCGCGCGCCTATACCGTAACTGCACAAGGACAGTCGAGACACCCGTCGCTCCACAGTTTCACCCGCTGGCGTTTGCTGCCCAGTTGCCTCCGCCATCCGCCCCCCGTTATCCTTCAGGCCATGCCCAGCACTCTAGTCGAATGCGTCCCCAATTTTTCGGAAGGCCGAGACCCCGCCAAAGTAGACGCCATAGTAT
>JBAVAA010000790.1:0-4857 GCA_049585515.1 Terriglobales bacterium
ATCCATGTCCCGTCGCAGGCATTGAGCACGGGTTCGAGTGCGGTGACCAGACCGCTCGGGGGAACGACCACGTCGATCGTCTTTCCGTTCCGCTGGTGCGTATAAGGCTCGCGATTGGAGACTACGAACAAGCGGCCGTCTTCGAGGCGTGCGCGAAGTTGGACGGAGAGACGATCCGCGGTCCACACCGATTCTCCCGCTTCGCGCAGGCGGGCTTCGTTCTCGGCGGCGTTGCGGGCATGGCTGAGGCTTTCAGCCATGGTGGCAACTTCACGCGCCAGCGGCCGGAACATGTCGAGATCCGGGACTCCCTGGCGAAATGAGATCTTTCCCGTGCGCAGGCCACGCATCCATAACGCCGCACGCGCAATTGGGCCGGCGATGCTCCAGCGGACAATCAGCAACGTAATCAGGACGATGAGGAAGACCTGAGCCAGCACGCGAAAGAATGTCCGACGCCAGGCGAGAAGAATCTGTTCGCGGATATAGCTCACATCATGGACGACGATGAGACCGCCCAGGACCTCTTCTTCATTTTCATTTTGATCATTTTCGTTTCGCCCCTGGCGGCGAATCGGCAACGCAAGAATGTGCACCGGCACACTCCCCAACCGGACGAAAGAACTTTCTTCGTGCCCGCGCGCAATGGCCTGCGTTACAGGGGACGGACTCGTGGCCAGCATTCTAGCGAGTTCCGGAGTTGCGGCTATCGGCTGGCCCTGAAGGTCGTAAATGGCGACGCCCAGCATGTGCTCGCGATTTCCGAAACGCTGCACTAGCTGTTGCAGTTCGTTGCCGGGGACCTTATTGGAGGGTCTTTCCGGAACTGGCTTCCCTGGTCCTGCCTTGTTCGAGTCTGCATTCCATGCCCGCTCGATATTAGCGGCCAGGCTCTCGCCAAACAACTCGGCGCGACGCTCCAGGTCGCTGCGCAGAGAGCGCTTTTCACCCAACACTTCGTAGTAAGAAAAGCCGGACGATACAAGGGTGATCCCGACGATAAGAGAGACAATCAGCCGAAGACTCAACAATCGCATGCATCATCCTTATTGCCCGAGATTTTGACGCCACGGCATGCAAACAGGTTGTTCGTTTAGTTCAGATATCAGTGGGAAACGAGTCGCCGGTTGAGGGGGGAAAAGGGGACGGCATTTTACTGCCGCCCCCATCCCCACGGGTGTCCTGCTCGGCACCCTATTCTTACGGGGATGGATCGATCGCAATGACGCGAATCCGCCCCGTTGAGGTGTCCAGAGCCCCAGTAACCCTTACCGTCTCATCGCTGTTGTTGCTTTGGTTTTGGTCGTTGCTTTGGTCTTGCCCCGGGCTTTGCATCGGTTGCTGTTGAGCGATTGAATTGGCCAAAGATCCGTTGTGGCTTAACGCGAATATATGCTGGCTGGCCAGACAGAGAGAAATCTCCAATAGCAATAAAAAAGATATGATGGACACAGCGAAGGTTAACTTCTTCATCGCAGTTCCTCGGGGCAGCGCTTTTGATTCCGCTACAGGAGATGCAACTCCCCTGCCAAATCGAGGGTCGTCCTCTCAAGTTATTGATAAACCGAACGCTACAGCGGACTGAGAGAATTCCCACAGTGCAAGGATGACCGGTTGCGGGAAAAAAGGTTTAGGCAAGGAGCCTGAGGTCAGAGGTTAGAATCCAAAGTTGGTCGAGGCCCAAGTGCGTTGGGGTTTTAACCTCTTCAATCTGACCTCTAACCTCTTACTTCATTTAAGCTCTGACCTCATTTGTAAAGATCGGGAAACAGTTGTCTCAGGTTCGCGACTTTGGGCGCGTCGTTGATGACGATGTACGGATTGTTGGGATGATGGGCGGCATAGTCCTGGTGGTATGCCTCGGCAGGATAGAAAGCCTTCAAGGCGACCACTTGAGTCACGATCGGATCCGGAAAAACCTTCGACTTCTCCAGTTGGGATATGTACGCCTCGGCGATTCGTTTTTGTTCGTCGCTGGTATAGAAAATGGACGAACGATACTGACTGCCGGTGTCTGGTCCCTGATGGTCTAACTGGGTGGGATCGTGCGCAACAGAGAAGAATATCCTCAGAAGCTGGCCGTAAGTGATCTGCGAGGGATCGTAGGTGATCTTCACCGATTCCGCGTGGCCGGTATCGCCATTGCTCACTAACTCGTATTCCGCAGTATTGGCTGCGCCGCCCGAGTAACCTGACGTGGCATTGATCACACCCTTCACGTGCTGAAACACGGCCTGAATGCCCCAGAAGCAGCCGCCTGAGACCACCGCGGTTTGTTCGACCCTGCCTGTCGTCAGCGCTGCATCTACCACGGGGCTGGGGAGGGTGGCAGCCGTCCGGCCTCCCGCATGGGCATTGGCATTACAGGCAACCACGCCCGCGAGGGTAAACATCAGGAGCAGAGCTGAAACGCGCGATGGAAAGCTGGACATACTACGATCTCCTTCAAAGAACCGTTAGGTGATTCCGAGTGCTAGTTTAATAGAGTCGGGAGCGAGGCAAAAAGATGCGGGCTTCGCCGCAGGTTTCCGGCGGCCTGACATCGAAGACAAGCTGGAGCGGCCGGGCACTTCGCTGGCATTTCGCCCAAGTTCTCCACAGCCTTCCACCTTGTTGCCACTTGCATTCCTGTACGCAAGTTCCGATAATCTACACTATTGACGAAAGTCTAACTGCCGTGTATCGCTACAGCCGCGCCGACCTGCTGCGTATTCTCCGGCTCGCTCCTCGCCAGCTTCAGACCTGGGAGAAGGCGGGATTGGTAACGGCGAGCGAAGATTATTCCTTCTTCGATCTGGTGCAAATCAAAAAAGTGCGCGACCTGTGCGCCCAGCGCGTTCGTCCGGCCGTCATCCGCCAATCGCTGGAAGCCATGCAGAAACAGGTGTCCGGCATGCAGAATCCGCTGCTCGAGGCGGGAGCGTATCAGAGCGGACGCCGCATCGCCTTTCGTCATCAGGGGCGCCTGGTAGAGCCGATCGCCGGACAGTTCATGTTCGATTTCTCACCCGAAGAGAGCAGGGTCGTAACCAGCCCGCCGCGTACCGGACCGGAACTGGTGGTTACCGACGTGGCCGACTTGTTTGCGCGGGGGATTACGCTCGAAGAAGATCCCTCGAGGCAGAGCGAGGCGATCACTATTTATCTGAAGGTTCTTGATATGGATCCCACCCACGCCGCCGCGCACATCAATCTGGGCACGCTGTATTACAACCGTCAGGAATACGCGCTCGCCGAAAGGCACTATCGTTCGGCGATTCAGATCGATCCGCGCTACGCGCTCGCCTATTTCGATTTAGGCAATGTGCTCGACGAGACGGGACGCGTGGACGAGGCCATTGCTACCTATAAGACCGCGATACAACTCGCTCCCACCTATGCGGACGCGCATTACAATATCGCCCTCGCCTACGAAAAGATACGCGAGCCGCGCAAAGCCCTACAACACTGGCGCGCCTATGTGAAGCTCGATACCGCCGGTCCCTGGACCGTCCACGCCAGACATCAGATTCAGCGCATTCTGCAGAGCGATAGTCTGAAACTGGTGCACTCCCGCAAGGCGAACTAGGCGCTGAGCGGGTTTCGGCGGCGCCAATTCAGTCCTGAAAAAAATCCATCAGTGTGAAATAGCCGACTTTATGTGCATGATGGCTTGCACGACGGCCGTAGAGGCGTTGCCGAATTCACTGTTCGAGGAGAGCGCCATTTCCTCGGTAACCTTTTCCCCATGGTCGGCTCGGACCACGATTTTGGCTGCGGCTTTATGAAATCGAGAATGCTCCGCCTTCAGCGAATTGAATTCCTTGAGGGTGGAAAATTTCACGCCTTCGATGGCGATCCATTTTCCGAGATCGCACTTGTTATCCAGGGCAATATCGGCCGACTTGAGTGAGCCGTCCGGTTTCTGCAGATACCTGGAAAGTTTCCTCTTCCACTCCGAGTGCACGGCGATCGCTTGGTCGAAATCCACGATGTTCCTCCCTGGACGGCAATTGGCCAGGCAACAGAGGCCCGGCGTATCCGATTCTGTTTCTCTGTTTAATATCGGCGGGTGACGCAAAAGCATTAGACGTCTGAATCGCTAGAAACCGGCGCCGCAGAACCGGTGAGAGTCGCCATCATCCGCTGCGTAGCAAATAGACGGAAAAAAGGCGCGGCTTACGCCGCGCCCTCGGTCGTTCTGCGGTAAACCAACCCAACCACCACAAGTTAGTTCACTACCAGCTTGTTTTCAACACTGAATGCGCCGGGTACCGCAGCGGCTCGAATTCCGGCGATGTTCTTGTCCATTGCGCTCTCGACAGTGCCGTAGAGGGTCACGTGGCCATTATCCACCACGATGCGGATCGGGTGCACTGGGTCGCTCGCGTACCGTCCCAAAATCGAATCGCGATAGATCGCTCGGGCGGTGCGCACCCGGATCGAATCGTCAAAGTTCGACACCGGCAAAACCTTTACATCGTTCACCACGTCCTTGACCCCAGGCATACGAGCCACGATCGCAAGCGCCGAGTCTTTCGGGACATCCCAAACGGTGTCGCCGCTCAGCGTAACCACGCCATCCTTCACATCGAGTGCGAGGTAGTTGAACGTGTTGTCGAAGTAGCCGACGCGGTCATAGGCCAGATTCTTTGCCAGTTTCTGCTGGAGCTGGCTATCGGGCACGGTTTCTCCCGAGACCGCGATATCGTTGCGGACACCGGTGACGTTTGCGAGTTTCTTCACTTTCTTCGCGGCGTCGAGTTTGTCCTGATAGAGATTGACGGTGCCAGTCAGTGTCACGATGCCATCTTCGACGCTGGAGTTGACGCTTTGCAGTTGTTTCGCGTCATGAATCTTCTGGCTGACCGCCTGCTG
>JBAVAA010000791.1:0-2720 GCA_049585515.1 Terriglobales bacterium
GTGCTCTCGCGCATCAAAGGGCTGATGCTGCTGATCACCTTCGCCGCTCTTTTCGCCTCCGCGCTGGCCGTTTCGGCTGCCATGGCTACGGCTATCTATGAGCGCCGCGTCGAAGTTGGACTGATGAAAGCGCTTGGCGCAGGCAATCTTGCGGTCTCTGCGATTTTTTTTGCGGAAGCGCTGCTGCTCGCGCTCATCGGCGGCATTGCGGGATTCTCGGCTGGGGCGCTGCTCGCCCGCCAGATCGGCCGCTCCATTTTCAACTCTCGGATTGCCATCGAGCCCGTGCTGTTCCCGGTCATCATCGCCATTGCCGTGTTTGTGACCTTCGCCGGAAGCGCCGCCGCCATTCGTCGCGCCGTGAATTTCGATCCTGTGTTCGCTTTGCGAGGTGAAGGATGACGATGAGCAGCATACCCGGCGGAGTGCACACTCCGAAGCAAGTTGCTGAGCGCCGCGTTCCGGCGCCACATGTATCGATGTTCGGGCGCATGCTTCTGCGCGCTGCCGTTCTTCGTCGGCGACGCGCCGCTTCAGCGCTGCTGGCGATGATTGTCGCCGCCGCCGTCGCCACGGCTATGATGAACCTCTACGTCGATGTGCAGGCCAAGCTGCGAACCGAGTTCCGGAATTATGGCGCCAATGTGGTCATCGTGGGAAAGGACGGCCAGTCACTGCCCGCCGATGCGCTTACTAAAGTCGAATCCGTTCTCGGGGCAAAAACACTGGCTGTTCCTTTCGCCTATGCGGTTGCGCGCACCAAAGATGGCCAATCTGTGGTGGTTGTGGGCACGGACTTAGCGCGAGCGCAGCAATTAAACCGCTGGTGGAAAATCATTCCATATTTCGATGCCCGGCTGATCCCTGAAAAAGGCTGGGTTCCTCCCAAGGCGGCCTTGGTCGGCGTGCGCGCCGCCTCCGTTGTCAGCCCAGATCGCCACCAAGACTTCGACCTGAGTTTCCGTGGTCGTACTATCACTCTTGAGCCCGCCGGTTCGCTGCAGACGGGCGCCGGCGAAGACAGCCGCATTTATCTCGATCAATCTGAATTTCAGGATTGGACCGGCGTCGCGCCCTCCACCATCGAAGTCGCGGTTAACGGTACCGCTGTGGACGTTGAAGCGTCGATTCGCCAACTCGCCCAGGCGCTGCCCGCGGCTGAAATCCGTCCCGTCCGCCAGATCATGGAAGGGGAAGCGAACGTGCTGAACAAAACGCGCGCCACGCTGTACGCGTCCGCCACGCTGGTGGTTCTCACTTCCGCCCTCTGCGTGCTGGCTACGCTTATAGGATGGGTATTCGACCGCCGCCGCGATTTCGCTATCATGAAGGCGCTGGGCGCTTCTGCACGGCTGGTCAATGGATTCTTCGCGGCCGAGGCGGCGGCTTTGGGCGTCGTGGGCGCGATTCTCGGCTTTTTCATTGGCATCGGCGTGGCAGCCTGGATTGGGCGCGTCAACTTTCATGCGCCCGTCGTGCCGCGCTTCAGCGTTTTCCCGTACGTGCTTGCGGGGAGTGTTGCCGTCGCACTTATTTCGGCTATCCTGCCGATTGAACTGCTGCGACGCGTGCAACCGGCTATTATTTTGCGGGGAGAGTAGAGTAATGCGATTGAGCCATTGAAATATTGATTCATTGAGGCATTGAATCATTGAAAATCAATGATTCCAGGAAAAAGACCAGCTATGATTCGACTCAACAACGTTACCAAGAGTTATCCCGCCAGAGCGGAGGAGAGTAATGGCGGCCTTATTAAAGCGCTTGATGACATTTCTCTCTCCATTGCGCCGGGCGAGTGGGTTGCGATGATGGGGCCTTCCGGTTCGGGTAAGAGCACGATGGTCAATCTGATTGGATGCCTTGACCGGCCTACCAGCGGCGAGATCTGGCTTGATGGGCAAAATGTCGCCAGCCTTAGCGCATCGGATCTTAATCATGTCCGCGCCGAAACGATTGGCTTTGTCTTCCAGCAATTCCACATGATTCCGTATCTCACCGCGGTTGAGAACGTCATGCTCGCGCAGTACTTCCACAGCATGACCGACGAACAGGAAGCGCTCGAAGCGCTCGATCGCGTCGGTCTTAGAGACCGCGCCGGACACTTGCCTTCGCAGCTCTCTGGAGGCGAGCAGCAGCGTGTTTGCATCGCTCGCGCGCTTATCAACGATCCTAAAATCGTGCTGGCCGACGAACCTACCGGCAACCTTGATGCCGCGAACGAAGAAGTCGTTCTGCGCCTGCTGCGCGAGCTTCATCAACAGGGACGCACCATCGTCATGGTGACGCACGATCCCGTGGTCGCACGTCTGGCCGATCGCCGCATCGAATTGCATCACGGCAAAATCGCCGCTCAGGAAGTCTTTTCGATGGCGGACGACGAGCAGTTCGACGAAGTGCTGGAGGAATTATTTGCGCTGGAAGAAAACGGCCAGATCGCCGAGATTGGGCGGATGGAAGTCCACGGCGCGTTGCCGGTTTCAATCGCCGTCGAAAAAATGGCGGCTATGGGACTCGTCGCAACCCACCCGCATCCACCCGAGACGCACGATCACAAACCATTCGTGAATCCCTGCCACGACGCGCTGAAGCCGACGGGCGTTTCGATTGGCGACGGCTCGTCGATCGTCGAACTCACTCCGCGTGGATACCAACGCGCTGCCGACATTATTCGGCGTCACCGCCTGGCCGAGCGCCTGTTTACCGATTCGCTCGCCATGGAC
>JBAVAA010000792.1:0-5430 GCA_049585515.1 Terriglobales bacterium
GGCAAAGGCTCGGAAGATGCAGAAGGAAGGACTGGGGCTGCGCCCGATTGCTGCGAAGTTGGGATGCTCCGTCAATACCCTTCGCGCGGCGCTGTGATGGCCTGCCCGATCACGAAATTCTCAATGAGGGTAATCGCCTGACAACAACAGCTACGCGCCTCTTTTGGGGCATAATGCAGGACCAGACGACAAGATGAAATCGAGACCAACACCTGTATGGATCGGACGGCTTGGTGAAACCCTCAATCCGGGTGTGGGACTCCTCGTTGACTTGTACCGCTGGCTACGGCAGCGTGCGAGGTCGTACATTCGCAAACACGCAGCGAAGAAATAGAGTCATCGTTTACTGGCGGTTCCGGGGTTCTGAGTGAAATCGCCTGTTAACAACACTTGGCGTCTCTGGCCGATCCAGTCAACAAATCAACGAGAGGCGTTCCGCTGTTTCCTCGCCTCAATCGCTTCAATAGCTGATTGCGCCGAATCCTTCACGTCCCGTTTTCGAGACTTGAGATTCTTGGCAATGAATGGAATTGCTTTGGCATTACCGATCTCATTCAATGTTGCTTGGCAGTAGACAAGATCATCGGGATCGCTTGTCGTTTCGAGGACATGCAGGATCACGTCTTCAACTTTGGGGGAGTTCGTGTGCTTGAGCGATTGAATCGCGGAATGGCGAACCAACCACCTTTCGTCTCTGAGAAGAGCATAGACGGGGGTCAAATCGAGATCGCTGGGCTTCGAGATATGTGCAAGAGCATCGAGCAGCGTTGCGAGTACGTACTTGTTCTTCTCCTTCTTCGCCTGTGCCACGAGAATTGCGCCACATTCCGATGCGGGAAACTTCTCGCCCAATCTTCCGAGAATAAAATACGCGGCTTTCCTGCCATCCTGTTTTGATTCATGCTGAATGTACTCAGCCAGTTCGTTAATCAGAGAGGCGTCCGAGAGAGCTTCGGCCTCTCGGTGAGCATGCCAAGAGACTGATTGGTCCGAATTGACGTTCCCATCGCGCACGGTCATCCGAGCGATAAGGTCAACGAGGGATGTTCGCATTTTGACTCCGAGATCGCTGGAAGTCGAATCGTCGCTGACTAGTCTACTCTCGTGATTGGCGTAACATCTCATTATCGCTGATTGACCTCCGCAAGGGTTTTTCAGCGCCATCGCCTATTTTCCACAACCAAGGATCGCTATACTGGCGTGTGAAATGGGTATCAGTCCCTTCAAATGCGGTGATTATGTGAAAGTCACGCGAGACTTGTTTCTCAAGGAGCCGTTCGACAAGAACGCCAGTCCTCTCAAGCGAGATGAGATTGGAGTAGTCACTGCGGTTTCCGCTTCCGGCGACAAGCGACTACGGTACATCAAAGTCAATGGCAAGCCGCCTCTGTTCCACTACACGATGTTCGAGGCTGCAAATCCGACCGTGATGCGAAAGGCGTACTTGAGAATCCGTTACGCGCCCAGCCTACTTTACACGTCCTTAACTCACTTTCTTCCGCGATAGTTGACGTAACATCCCGTGGCTGTTGAAAAACTCTCTCTCCGCCCCAAACAAGCAAAATTTGGGGGATAGAAAATGTCTAGGCGACCCAAGAAAATCGCTTGTAGGGCTTCCTAACGCGATTTCATTTTTGCGAATTTCGCGGGAAGGAGTTTTTCAACAGTCACTCCCGTTTACACTCACAACCCGGCCCCGGTGGGGTTCTGAGTGAAATCGCCTGATTTCAACACTTAGGTTTTGGATTGCTTCGGTGAGCGCAGGACGGTAAGGTTCTGATATGGCTCTGCCAAGACCCGGTTTGATTGTGTTGCTTTCGTGCATTCTCGTATTCGGTCAGTCTAGTCCGCTCCCTCAAAACGTGAAGGCTGCGAGAACTGTGTTCATCGATAACGAAGCTGAGGACTCTTCAGTCCTCGACAGTGTCCATCTGGCCTTAGCGGCCTCTGATTTGCGATGGAAAGATGATCGCAACCGTGCCGACCTAGTCTTCCATTTCGAGAGAAATGCCAAGCCTGCTGATCGGACACTGAAGGGAAACGAAATCAACATTGCTATAAAGAACACATACACGCTGAGTGTGTCCGACAGGAACGGAACAGAAGTCTGGGAGAATACGGTGGATTCCGATCCATCTAACGTTCGCAATGAAGACACTGAACGTTCTTGGATCGATTACCTGCATAAGCATCCGGCATTCAAGCTGGTGACCATGTTCCTGAAGAACCGCTCACAGTAGACTGACAACGCTATAGGTCTCATTGTAGAATCTCGCGCATAGAACGCATGTCTTTGACGGTCCCAGTTGTGGAAGCGAAGTTCACGCTGCTCCCCGAACTATCCCATGGCCGCCGAGGGTTGAGCAGTGGGAAGTATCGTCCTCACATCGTCATCGGACCCGAATCACAGCGCGTTGCGGTTCGTGTAGGAAATCGTTTTACGGAAAACTATCTCGGCGTGATGTTTGTCGGCGGACCGGACTCAATGGAACCCGGAGACGCCGCCAACGTCAAGCTGGCTCTTATGTATTTTCCCGAATACCCTTACGAGGAAGTTCAGCCGGGAGTGACATTCACAGTGCGTGAAGGTCCATTGGTCGTCGGGTACGGTGTCATCCAGTCACGCGGAATGGAATTTTTTCCGTTGCCAGTGGCACGCGCTCAATGAGCGTAATCGCCTGGTTTCAACAGTTACCGCTCCCACCTTCCGCGCATGCAAAAGAAAACGGTCCGGAAAGTTCCGAACCGTTTCTGGCCACAACGAAGATACTCAGCTAGAAGTCGTCGTCTTCCGGCTGGCAGGTGCAGGGATTCCCGCTGAGCAGCCAGTCGAAATAACACAGCTGGTATAACATCCCTTGTTCAGACGGCGAGAGATTTGAGTCCGCAAACGGGGTTTCGGTAACGAAATACGGACCAGCTACCACTGGGACAACTTGGTTCCCCGGGGAAAGCGTGACCTTCGTTCCCTGGATGTGAGTCGCCCATCCGTGTAGTCCGCCAAGGGGAGGCGGGATCCCAACGGCCGCCCCGCTCACGTCATTCGTAATGACCTTGATGACTCCGCGTTTGGGAAGGACGCCAGTCAAGGGATTGGCCGTGAGGTTCTTATTGACGGATTCCGAGAGAATACCGTCCGGCGTGATTGCGCACGAGCAGCACTCCTGCAACTCCTCGCTGTCATCGAATACGTAGATGTTCGCATACAGGTTAAAACCGGTGTTACCGTCGTTGATGATACGCACGCTTGCATCCGGCGCATTAGCGGTGTTCGCGTTGGAATAGTAGGTGGTGAAATAGGTGCTGTAATCTTGAGCCGAGGCAGTTTCCCCAAGCATCAGTGCGATGACCACCAACAACAATCCGAGCTTCATTTTTGGATCCTCCTGGTGGTTTGGAGCGCCTGCGCTGGGGGGAATCAACTCTAGGCGCTTCTGGCACTGTAACCTTTGAGCAGTTCTTTACAAGTCCCCACGCGGCCTAGCCAAGCACAGTAAGCCGGGGAGCTAGTACTTAATGAGTAGTTCTCCAGCCCGACGCATTCACGATGTCGTAGCTGTCGCAAAACCTAGGAATCCGCATCGAATCGCCCTTTACCGTGCGGGCCTCTTGGAGTTGAGCCCCTCGGCGATGACTGTTGATCAATCTCCATTTCCCTCCATACTCGCTGTCTCTTGTGACATGGAGATGACCGTCCTGATCATTGGGGCATCGTGCGCTACGTGCAAATGGCGGGGATAGGGAATCCCGAAAGGTCATCCGATCACGTTGCTGGCCAGCTCCCGGTACATGCGCGTTAGGCGGCGGGCCAGCGCGGGATCGATGACCCGTAACCAGAAGGTCGTCCGGCGGCCGAGCAAGTAGAGCAGCGCGACGCGACGCCGCCGCTGGAACCGTGTGAGCGCCGCCGGGTCGAGCACCTCCAGCGTCGGTAGCGCACGCGCCGGCGTCAGCGGAAACCCAACCGCCCGCCCTAAGACCGCCTCGCGCCGGCAGGTGTCGAAGGCAGCGCTCTGCGCGTCCCCTTGGTGAATGACGAAATGCTGACCTCCCTCGGTGAAGAGGCGGAGCACTCGATGGAGCACCAATTCGGCTTCGTTGGAGCTCAAGATCAGAACGATGTCTCCGGGGTGCAGGTCTTCGGCGACCGGCTCGACCCTCACTCTGGTCCCCGGTTCGATGGTGGGGGTCATGCTCCCGCCGACGACGTCGACCGCGACCGGGGACCCCTGAGCCAGGACCAGCCTAACGGCCTGTGGATGCAGGTTCACGAGCACCCAGTATACGGCACGGGCGCACTATCTCCAGCGGGCAGCGTGCCCCTCCTTGAAAACCGATTGCAGCCCTGGTTCAATCCGGCACACTGATGCAGGAGAACATCCTCTGGTAAATGAATGACCCTGTGTTGCCAGGTTGCCATTGGTTCAGGAATGCCGCATAGAGCTGATGAAATATAACTTGAAAGAGAAAGTTCCACGCCCGAAGGCTCTTTGAAATATGCCATGTCACTCCAACGAGGAATGCCACTGACAATCGGACCCGTCGAAGGGCGTTGGCGAAACATCGCGATTACGCTCATTGACCGAGACGCTGAAGATTGTCCAAAGACTGTAGACATGGTTTTTTCAGCGAATTAACGCGCACACATGGCCTAGATTCGGGCAAAGTCGGAGTTGGAACGTAAGAATGCGCCGAAATCTTGAAAAATGGGGTCCGAGGTCGATAGCTTCGGAGCCGTCTCGGAATCCTCAGTATAGGCTATTCCGCGTGTCTCGGACCCTTTCGGAGTCAACGGGGTCCGAGGGCCATTTTGCCCTGTGCGATCCTCAAGAGCCACGTTATCAATCCTGCTACTCTTGAATGTTACCGCGCGCAACATCACCGCCCATGACGCCGACAATCGAACATGTCAAACTGTGGTTTGCTGATCCCGTCAAAGCTCGCCAGTTCTTCGGCAACTTCAAGCTGATGGAGAATGGGTGTCAGTTATGGATGGGGCCGTTCTTCGAGAAAGGCCATGGCCGCTATCGGTTCGACGGATCAGATTGCCGAGTCCACCGCGTCCGGTGGATATGGCGACGCGGAATGGACATTCCCGATGGTATCTGCCTCCGGCACTTCATGTGCCGTAATCGAGCCTGCGGCAATCCTGCCCATCTCGTGGGCGGAACTTGGGGCGACAACCGGGAGGATCAGTATTTCATAGACGGCGACCGAAAGGATGTGTTCATGGCCTTTGGACCGGGATACGAGACCGGAGGAGAGCCGGGGAGTGTACCGCGTACGCGCGTGCGCAAAGGGTGAACAATCTTCGTATACAATACGCACGGAATCCGGGCACGTAGAAGTAGCGGATTACAGGTAACAAGAGGTTCCCACCATAGGTTCATACCTGATTTATAAAAAGAGTGGTACTACCCCCTGTTCCGA
>JBAVAA010000793.1:0-8474 GCA_049585515.1 Terriglobales bacterium
GTCTATTTCACCTTTTTCACCTATTGCTAAACTTAATTAACCTAAGGCCGTCGTCGTCCGAAATAGCGCGATTTCTGCCGCTAGCAGTTACAAACGCGAAGGGGAGGCGGGGAAGAGCTTTAGGAACATTATTATGGAATTCAGAACGACGCAGCGCCGTGATCGGATCACGGCGTTTTCATTACTAAAGGTCAGTTATCGCTTACTCTCTAGCATATGATCGTCTGAAAATCAAAGTGCAAAAGACGCTTAAGTTCTCAGGTTTTGGTTAGTAGACGCCAGGCACACAATCACGTGCCGCGGTAAATAGTGGACACGTAACTGTCGCATTTACCTTTCGTAACTTTTACTTTCCTTCTATTGTTCTCACACTGGTAACTCCAAGTCTTTATTGCGCCAGGCTGCCTTTGAATAAAGAACAAAACAATCGATGCCGCACGAGACCGATGCGGCAGGTCGAAGCGCGCGAGTGGTGGCTGTGGGGGTTCGCTGTCACCGTTACTCTGGTGTTGACGGCGGGCATCGTGTCTCTGACTTTTTCCGGTCCCCATTTGCTTGAGAACCTGGAGTGGTTCGATCTCAAGGAGTGGGTGCGAGGGCTGGCTTGCCTTGTGCTTTTATTCGACATTTACACGATTTACCAGCAACTTCAACTACAACGAGTCCGTCGTGAACTGAGCCAGCGGAATCAGCTTTTTGAGGTCATCACCGAGAACGCAGGCGACATGATCGCGGTGATCGATAGCGCTGGGAACCGGCTCTATAACAGCCCTGCGTACCAGAAGGTTCTTGGATATTCGCCAGAGGAATTGAACGATACTTCTTCCGTTGAGCGGATCCATCCCGAGGACCAGCAGCGCGTACTGGAAGCGGCCGAGACGGCACGACGCACGGGGCGAGGAAAACGACTCGAATATCGGATGCGCCACAAAGATGGAACATGGCGATTGCTGGAATCGATCGCCACGGCGATTCCAAATGAAGCGGGTCAGATAGATAAGCTCGTTTTTGTTAATCGCGATGTCACAGAGCGAAAAAGGGCGGAAGAGACAATCGCGCATAATACCTTGCATGACGCCCTGACCGATTTGCCCAATCGGGCTCTGTTTCTAGACCGCGTGCGCCATGTGCTTGCACTCTCCCAGAGACATAGCAGTTATAAGTTCGCAGTGCTATTCATTGACTTTGATGAATTCAAGGTCGTTAATGACAGCTTGGGTCTTGCTGCGGGAGACGCTCTCCTGATCCAGATTGCGCGCCGGTTGGGTGCTTCCATTCGTGGCGTCGATACGATTTCACGTTCCGTCGTGACACGAGGTACAACACCGGTTGCGAACGAAGCGAGTTTAGCAAGACTGGGCGGCGACGAATTCACCGTTCTGGTGGAGGGCATCAAAGATTGCGGCGATGCCGTTCGAGTGGCAGAGCGGATTCAGGAGCGGTTGGCGATTCCCTTTGATGTGGGAAAACAAGAAGTGGTGACGAGCGCCAGCATCGGCATCGCCTTTTGTGCGACTTCCTACACTAATTCGGAAGATCTGTTACGAGACGCCGAGATCGCAATGTACCGGGCCAAGCGGGAAGGGAAAGCCCGCTGCCAGGTCTTTAACAATGTGATGCACACCTCCGCGGTCGAGAGGTTGCGGGTCGAAACGGAATTGCGCCGGGCACTGGAACTCGACGAATTTCGGGTCCACTATCAACCCATTGTTTCGTTGCAGAGCGGAAAGATTACGGGATTCGAAGCACTTACGCGATGGCAACGGCCGGATGGGCTGCTGTTGCCCTCGCAGTTCATGCAGATTGCCGACGAGACCGGGATCATAGTGCCCATGAACCGTTTGTTATTGCGCGAAGCCTGCCTGCAACTGCGGGCATGGCACGCGCAATTTCCCTGCGATACGCCGCTGACGATGAGCGTGAACGTCAGCCCGAAGGAATTTGCGCAGACGGACCTGGCGGCCCAAATGGGAAGCATTCTGGCCGAGGTCGGCATCGATCCCGGAAATATTGACGTGGAGATCACGGAAACCATCGCAATGGCAGATCCGCAGCGGTCGAGCCTGGTTCTCTCAGAACTGAAGGCGTTGGGAGTTCACATCAGTATTGACGATTTCGGGACCGGGTATTCTTCACTGAGCCGGTTGCAGGAATTCTCCGTAGACACGTTGAAGATCGATCGTACTTTCATTTCCAAGATCGACACGGACAGCGACACCAGCGAGATCGTGCGCATCATCATTATCCTGGCCCACAACCTTGGGCTCAATGTGGTGGCCGAAGGAGCGGAAACCGCCAGGCAAGTCAGCCTGCTCAAACAGATGGACTGCGAGCTCGCGCAAGGCTACTTTTTTGCCCGACCCGGAGACCACTCCGCCGCACAGGCGCTTTTGATGCGTGTGCCTGCAATCGAAGCTCCTCGATTACGTACAACCGTGGCAGTGACTCCGGCAGCTGTGACCCATCTCAAGGGAGCCCGGCTTAGTTAGGGAGATGTGGCCGGCAACTCACTTGTGAGCTGGCGCCGGTTGAAATTCCGGCATTCCGAGTTGCCAGAACAGAAAGGCCACCTCATCCGCTAGTTCGTCGTCGCGCTGCGACTTGGTGGATCCCATTCCGTGCCCGGCATCGTAATCGACGCGCAACAGCACCGGCTTGCCACTGCTGGTCGAGGCCTGCAAACGGGCGGCCATCTTGGCAGCCTGCCAGGGGGCGACACGAGGGTCATTCACACCCGTGGTAAGCAGCACGGCGGGAAACGCAGTATTCGGTTTGACGTGTTGATAGGCATCCATGGCATACAGCGCCTTGAAGCCATCCGGCTCCTTGACCGTGCCAAACTCTGGAATGTTGGCGGGGCCGCTGGCCATAAGTTCGGAACGCATGGAATCCGAATCGCCTACCCTAATCAACGCCGCGCCGAACAGATCGGGACGTTGCGTAATGGCGCCGCCAATGGTAATTCCGCCCGCGCTGGTGCCTTCGCCGGCCAGATGAGCGGGTGAGGTGTATTTGTGTTCGATCAGATACTGGGCGCCCGCCAGCATGTCATCGATGGTATGTTGCTTGGTCAGCTTTTGACCGCCGACATGCCAATCCTCGCCGTATTCGCCCCCTCCACGGACATGCGCCACCGCGAATATTCCGCCTTGTTCAAAAAATGCGAGAAACGTTGGACGAAACGCTGGATCAATCGTGATCCCGTATGCGCCATAGCCTTCCAGCCATGTGGGATGCGATCCGTCCAGCGCCATTCCACGTTTGTGAACAATGGAGAGCGGTACCATTGTCCCGTCCGCGCTCTTCGCCTTCACCTCTTCCGATTCGACTTGAGAGTAATCGACGGGCGATGGCGGCACGAGACCCGTATCCGTCAACTTGTCGGAACTTCGGCTCAACGCATACCACAAAGGCGATTTGGTCCACGAGGTCAGTTCCAGCCACGCGCCCGGTTCGATGGGATTGGTGACCAGCGCTTGTATGGCGCCATCAAAGGGAAGATTTACCGACTGGACGGTTGAACTGTTGTATGGCAAACGCCGGAGCCGGCCAATACCGCCATCGAGATCCCGCAGGTACAGCGCATCCGCGGCGGCGGAGATGGCGGTAATCACGACCTCGCTCGCGGGGACGATTGTCGTGGCATGGGCCAGATCGGGATTCTCCAGATTCGTTTGTAAAACCTTGAAGCGGGAAGCGCCCTGGTGGGAAAGAAGAAAGAGGCTGTTTCGGTGTAGATCGAAGCCGGTAACCGCATCCGCTTGATCGGCGGCTTTTTTCCACGCCGTCTGCGCGCTCAAATCCCTCCGGAATGCCGAGGCGTAAACATCAAACTCGCGTTGGACGCCATGAATTACAAGCCCCAGAACAAATTTGGGAGCCCCGGGCGAGAAGGCAACCACAGGAAAATCATCTTCCGTCACCTTCACAGTGGGAGATACTCCGTATCCGAAAACGGCGTCCTCTTTGTCGGGATCGGCGCCCAGGATGTGATGGTAGCAGCGCATCTTCTGGAACTTTGCGGTCGGTGCAGCATCGGGCGGCAGCTTCTGCGTGCGAGTGTAGAAAAATGAACCGTCGGGGAGCCAAGTGGGCGATCCGAATTGAGCGCGATCGATGGAATCGCTCAACGGCTTGCCGGTTGCGCTCTCCAGTACGTGCATTACGCTTTCTTCCGATCCGCCGGGAGAAATGCCATAAGCGACATATTTTCCGTCCAGAGAAGGCTGAAAGTAATCAATGGAAAAATGCCTGCCATCCTTGGTGGTGAGTTTCTCGGGATCCACGAGCAGCCGCTCTGCTGCCATGACATTGTCGCGCACGTAGAGCTTGCGATTGTCTGAGCCCGGTTCTGTCTTGAGATAAAAATAACGACCGCCCCACACCTGGAGGTCGGAGACCACGCTGCCGGCGTTATCCAGTGCTTTGATGCGATCCCGCAACTGATCGCGGCCGGGGATACTTTCCAATACTGCGCGTGTGTAGTCGTTCTGCGCCTTCATCCAGGCCACAACCTCGGGATCGTTTGTATTTTCCAGCCAACGGTAGGGATCCGACACTTTGGTGCCGAAATAGTCTTCCGTCACTGGACGGACAGGCGTGTCGGGCAGTTTGGACTGGGCGTTCGCGAACAGACAGGTAATCACGGTGACAACGAACAAGCCCCCGATTGGACGACGCATTCAATCCTTTCATTCCGCAAATCCAACGCTCTGATTCTACATCCTTGCTTTAGCCGGCGAGATTTACGACATAACATGATCTACCGGCCATGCCGCAATGTAACTTCTCTGAGCGTGGCAGGCCCCGTTTCTCTCACTGCCCAAAGCTCGCCATACTTGTTAGATTAACAGTACGCATGCGGCTCGTCGTCAAAGTCGGCACCAGCCTGATCGCCCCGGACGGTGATATCGATACCAGTGGCATGCGAACGCTGGTCGATCAACTCGATCTTTCGCGGCACGAATACCTGATCGTCACTTCCGGAGCCATCGCCTCGGGCATGGCCAATCTTGGACTCACCACAAAACCGACGAGCGTGCCCCTGATGCAGGCATGTGCTGCGGTGGGGCAGAGCGCGCTTATGCATACTTATCAGCAGCTTTTTTTCGGCAAGAAAGTGGTGTCGCAGCTGCTGCTCTCGAGCGATGATTTCACCTCGGCGGTCCGTTACCAGAACCTGCAGAACGCGCTCCACGAATTGCTGAAGCTGGGGGTCGTTCCGGTGGTCAATGAGAATGACACGGTGTCGGTTCGCGAATTGGCTGGCGCTTTTGGAGACAACGACGAGCTCAGCGCGCTGCTAGCGAGGGCTGTCAAAGCCGACTGGCTGCTTCTTCTGACCGATGTCGAGGGTTTTTATGTTCCAAACGGCAAGCGCCCACGCCTGCTGCGCACTGTGCGCAAGCTTACCCCGCAAATGGAGGCGGTGTGTGACGGCAAAAGCAAACTGGGCACCGGAGGGATGCGCTCGAAGCTGCGCGCCGCCAAGGTGGCGAGCGCCGCTGGAGTCAACGTTGCCATTGTGAACGGGCGGCATGCTCACGCGATTTCCTGGGCGCTGGAACGTAAGATCGGCACTTACTTCCCGGCGCAGCGTGGAGCTTGATGAAGGCGACTTGATTCCAATGAGTTGGTCCCAACGATAATGATAATGATGACGAGCATTGCGGCTGCTTCTGTCTCCACTCGCGACAAGCTTCTGCGCGCTCGCGCGGCTTCGTCGCAACTGGCCCAGCTTTCTACTGCCGAGAAGAACACCATCCTCATGGCGATGGCTGGCTCCCTCGAAACGAATGTCGAAAACATTCTTGAAGCCAATCGCAAAGATCTTGAATCGTCGGGGCTCGCCGGCGCCATGCGCGATCGTCTTCTGCTGGACGACGACCGCATTCGTTTGATGGCCGAAGGCGTGCGCGATGTGGCCAAGCTTCCTGATCCGACATTCGAGACATTGGAGGAATGGGTGCGGCCGAATGGACTTCGCATCCGCAAGATACGGGTGCCGCTCGGGGTCGTGGGCATCATCTACGAATCGCGGCCCAATGTCACCGTTGACACCGTTGCGCTGACCTTCAAGACCGGCAATGCCGTCGTGTTGCGAGGAGGCAAGGAGGCGGCCCACAGCAATCGGCGCCTGGTGGAAATCCTGACTCAGGTGGCGGGTGTGCCCGAGGGAGCAGTCGAATTGCTCGATGCGAGTACGCGCGACTCGGTGCATGAACTTATCAAGGCGCGCGGCCTGGTCGATGTGGTGATTCCGCGCGGCGGCCCGGAATTGATTTCCTATGTAACCGAAAACTCGGCCGTTCCAGTGATTGAAACCGGCGCCGGAAATTGCCACATCTTCGTGGATGATTCTGCCGATCTCGCGATGGCCGACGGCATCGTGATTAATGCCAAAACCCAGCGGCCATCGGTTTGCAACGCAGCGGAGAAACTGCTGGTGCACGAGCGGATCGCCGCGGAATATATCCCAAGAATCGTAAAGAAACTGATCGATCACGGCGTGGAAGTGCGAGGCGATGAAGAAACCTTGCGGCTTGCGGCTGGATTGAACGTAACGGCCGCAGCGCCTGGCGATTGGGGAGAAGAGTATTTGCGGCTGTGCATGGCCATCCGGGTTGTCTCGGGAGTGGCCGAAGCCATCGCGCACATCAACCGCTATTCGACAAAGCACTCCGAAGCCATCGTTACGAATGACGAGGAGCATGCCCAGCGCTTTCTGCGCCAGATCGATTCCGCTGCGGTGTATTGGAATGCTTCGACGCGTTTTTCCGACGGAGGGGAATTCGGTTTCGGAGCTGAAATGGGTGTGAGTACGCAAAAGCTGCACTGCCGCGGACCATTTGCATTGGCCGAATTAACTTCCACCAAGTATGAAGTGATTGGCCAGGGACAGGTTAGGCAGTAATCTCACCTTTGTGGAATGCCCCGCCTGGTGACGAGATAAACGGCAAAGCTCCCCAGCCAATGACCTCCTTCATAGTGCTTGCCAGTCACGGCCGCTAGCCCGGCGCGCTTATGCTTCTCGGCTGCAGCCATGATCGCCGGCAGGCGCTTATCGCTTTTGGGCAGGCCTGAAGCGATACCCTCCAACATCCATGCACGGCTCAGGTTGAGCCCGTCCAAATGCGCCAACCTGGGGTCGCTGGGATCGGGCGACACAACTGGCTCCAACCAAATGCCTTCTTTCCGCGGGGAGATCTGCGGCAGAAAGGCTTGCAGCCAGCGCGCATATTCGCCACTGGGCAGCACACGCCGCATCAGGTCGGCTTCGCCGAGACATGGCGAGAGAAAATCCTCACCGGAGGGTTCATAGGCTAGTGGACAATCGCGGTCGCCGAGATAAAACTGCTTCGCTTTCGCGATCAGCAGATCGGCGAATTTCGTATCACCGGTGGCGTGTGCATAGTCGAGCATCAAGCCGACAGCAAATGCGGTCTGCGCATGCTCTCCGATTCGCACTGGGTAGGAGAGCTTGGGAAGCCAGTCCTCGAGCCTTCCGCGCGCTGCTTTTTCGAGCGGACTCAAGTTCGCGGCCAGTTCGCGCGCTTGCGGATCATCCCACTCGCGCAACTCCGCGACTAGTTGCAGCAGCCACGCCAATCCATAGGGACGTTCAAAGGTGGCGCGTCCATCGGCCTGCAGATATGCCGCTTCCTGTGCGATGTTGCCCGCGGTCAGGCTTTGCCGAAGAGCTTGGCGAGCCGATGGCGCGAAGGCGGCATCGGGGAAAGTTCTGAGCAGGCGCACCAACAGCCAATGTCCATGCACCGAAGAGTGCCAGTCATAGCAGCCGTAGAACGCGGGCGTCAGTTTTCGCGGCGGGGCAACATCCGCGTCGCTATTGAGCGAGTGACTTATCTTGTTCGGATATTCCTTGTGGACGCACGCGAGCGCAAGATTGGCGAAACGTTCAGCGGTATTAATGTCAAACATGGCGGGATTCGTTTTGTTCTGCGCATCCATTTCGCCAAGAGTGAAGAGCAAGAACACGATGCATATTGTTTGTTTCATCCAGCTCTACTTGAACTCGATTTTGACATCATCGAATGCTAACGTTTCGGTCAGCGGAGTGCGCGTCGAGCGTAGCATCGCTGCCCGCACTCGCGACACCTCTAACCTCTAGGTTATATGAGGATAGTGTTCCGGCGACGGCACAGCAGAGGACAGCATAAACTTGGGACAGCGGTAGGAGATATGCCTTGATGGCTGAACGAGATTCGACTGCCGAGACAGCCCTGACTGAAACATCGGCCGGTGGAAAATGGATGCTGGGCACGGCTCGCGCGGCCGGTGGTTCGCGCCATTTCAAGCTCTGGGTGCCAGGAACGGTGGAAAGATTGCTGGAAACGGACCGGCCTTGGCCGCTGGTTGTGTTGCTGCATGGCTGCACGCACGACGCGAGCGATATGGCGGAAATCTCGGGAATGAATGAGGTCGCCGAAGTGAATCGGTTTCTGGTCGTATAC
>JBAVAA010000794.1:0-1737 GCA_049585515.1 Terriglobales bacterium
CACAAAGAGTGAGCAAGCAGGCGTGGAGCGGATGCGCGCAACCTAACCTGAGCGACCGGGATGATCGGTAACACTTTAGACCGGCAGGATGGGTGACACTTTTTCCTGGTCTGAGAGGGAGGAGCGCGAGGGGGGTTGCCCCTCTCGCCCTACCGTTGAGCTGGGGGCTTGATCGGGGCGCAGCAGTTTTAAACTGACGCCATCAAGCAGCCCGAGCTTCATCGGTCCGAAGCAGACCTTCGCGTCACCGTCATCGGTTTCAACCAGTCCTATTACCTCATTGATCAAAGCCTCGCTGATATATACCAGTTCGCCCTGCCATTTGATCTCGCCTCGGCTGCGCACGCGGCGCAGTTGGTAATCATCGGGGTAAGCGGGATCCTCGAGCCTTGACGGATAGCTGCGCGGTGACGGCGCATAGTGCGCGGCCGGCGCCGTCTGTCCCAGCGCCTCGTGCGGTCGCTGGTGATTGAACTCATCGCGGAACTCATCCAAGCGGCGCTGCTGCGCCGTACGATTGGCCGCCGGCGGACTGGCGCATTCGGCTTTCAGGGTCTTGTGCATCCGCTCATGGCGCCCGTTCTGCGCGGGCTTGCCCGGCTCGATCCGCTCCGGCGTAATCCCGAGCTTTACCCACCAGACCGATAGTCGGCTGAGTCCGCCGGCGCCCACCGAGGCGAATGGCGCTCCGTTGTCTGAGCGAATCGCGCGCGGCAAGCCGTATTCCCTGAATACCCGTTCCAGCTCCCGGCGGCACTCGGCATAGTCCGTCCGCTCGACCAGCTTGGCGCACAGCAGGTAGCGGCTGTACCCGTCGCTCAGCGTCAGCGGCAAGCAGCGCGCACCGTCGCCGCTGATAAACCAGCCCTTGTAGTCGATGCCCCAGATGTCGTTGGGCGCTACTGCCGGGTGCAAGGAACTGGCATAAGGACTGGCGCAGCGCCGCCGCTTGCGCGGATGAGTAAGCCCTTCACGACGCAGTAGTTCGCCAATCGTGCTCGGTGCGGGCCAGCTTTGCCCGGGCGCGCGCTGCTCAAGCTTCGCCCGCAGCTTCTTGGGTCCCCAGCTCGGATGCTCCCGCCGCACTCCCATGATTGCCTGCGCCTGGGCCTCGCTTATCGCCCATGGCACCACGTGCGGAGCGTGCGACCGCTCTCTCAGTCCCGCCGCGTCGTGCTGCCGATATCGCAAAAGCCACTTGTAGGCGGTCTTGCGGCTGATGCCCAACTGTTCGCACACCACCGTCGCGCTCTCCTCTTTGGCCATCAGCGCCGCGATCAACCGCACCTTCTCGTCCATCGGACAGACCTCCCGCCACGGCATCGTTTCGTTCCTCCTGCCGTGACATTCAATCTGTCACCTATCCTGCCGGTCTATTCTGTTACCGATCCTGCCGGTCTGTACCAACCCCTAACCCCTCCCCTCGAGGGAAGGGGAACAATCGCGTGAGGGGGTAATAACATCGAGATAGCGAAATCACTTCGAGATAGCGACGCGCGGCAGTTGCGCCGTCGGTTGCATCGCGGATTGCGCGGAGGAATCGAGGCGCTCTGCTGCCTGCGGCTCCCTCAAGTCCTGGTATAGTCTCAGGCCGGCCGCGACCAGGAATGCGGTGGTCGCAAAGTTGACGCCTATCTCGGCAAGACCGACAAGAAAGATCGTCGTGCCGAGAAAGCCCGTCACCACTCCGACGGGTCCGAACAGCAGGCTCACCACCACGAACGCGCCCGCGGCCCA
>JBAVAA010000795.1:0-1657 GCA_049585515.1 Terriglobales bacterium
GTTCTGGGGTGGCTTCGAACTTGCGTGAAGTGAGCGCGCGCTTCTTGGCGCCGATCACCGGCCGCCAGCCCACCGTGAAAGTTATGGCGAGGGCGGAAAGCATCAACAGCACCAGAAGTCCGTAGCCGGCAATTCTTGCCAGTAGTCTTCCCCAGGTCCGAGCCATAATCCGCCTCCCTGGATTCGCAAACACCCAATCGGGGGAATGATAACGCAAGTAAGGCCCAATTAGCGGGAATCTCCGGTTTGAGTCCCCTCGCGGACGGCACTGTATGAACAAAACGATCGCTAGGACGGGGAGGCGTTGTCTTGCCTAACCCGTAAGATGTCAAACGATCCGGCGAGGATTTGACAATGAGCACACTGCCCAATTGCACGTACGTCGGGCCCTAATTTTCATCCATGTTGCGAGGAGCCGCGTCGAGATTGAAGAAGCGAAAATCCCGGCGGACACACGCTTGAGCGGACTCCGAGTATTTCCGCACCGGCTGAATTATATACCTTTGCTCCTATCTAGCGGCTTGAGGTCCACCGGGCTAGCGCCACGCGTGGAGCGCTATTTGCAATGCAACGCGGCAAGACATTAATGGATAGAAGATACAATCGAACCGCGCCCCTCTTTTTAGGCTAGAAATTCAGGCAAGTGTAGAAAACTGACCAAATACAGTCTTCACCTTAGATTTCCCCTGCGTCCGCTCCGCATCTACTCGCTGCTGGATTTCTCTCGTCCTTGGGGGTATTCGTTACGAGGAGTCTTCCTCGCGGTGCAGGATTGGATGAAACCCTTTGATTTCTTCCTCTCCGCGGTCAACCGCGATGGACGGTTAACAGCGTAAAACCTTATGGCCTCTTTCACAGCCGCGCATCTCCGAGGCACGAAGAAAACCCTCCAGCCGGAATCGAAGGTTCTCCCCATCCGTTTCTTTGAGTGGTTTGGAGATCTCGGATTCTTTGCCTGGCAGTTGCTCCTCGCAGCCCTACTGCCCCCCTATGAGTTCCGGGAATTTGCGCACCAACTGGATGAATTGGGCTCGAAATCCCTGCCGCTGGTAGCTTTGGCTGGCGCGGCAACGGGGGTCGTCCTCTCGCTGGAAACCCACGATGCCCTGGTCAGCTTCGGCGCCAAATCTCTGCTCCCCGAACTTCTCGTCATTTCCATCGTCAAGGAGAGCGGACCCATCATCACCGGGTTGATCGTCAGCGGACGCGCCGCCGCCGGCATCGGCGCGGAGTTGGGTGCCATGAAGGTCAGCGAGCAAATTGACGCGATGGAGGCCTCGGCCGTCGACCCTTACAAGTACTTGGCGGCGACCCGTGTTCTGGCTTGTATCGTGATGCTGCCTTTGCTCACGCTCGTGGCGGATATCTGTGGCATCTCCTTCGGCTGGATCACGACCAGGTTGACTGAGCCCATTTCGCTTCAACTCTTCATCAACAATGGCTTCAAGGAGATGGTCTTCAGCGATTTTCTTCCGGCCACCTTCAAGACCGCCATTTTCGGTCTGATCATGGGTATGATCGCCTGCTTTCAGGGGATGAATGCGCGAGGGGGAACCGAAGGCGTGGAACGCGCGGCTACCAGTTCCGTAGTGTTGTCTTCGCTCTTCATCATCGTTGCCGACGTACTGCTGGTGCGGTTGATTCAGGTGTTCTTCCC
>JBAVAA010000796.1:0-1500 GCA_049585515.1 Terriglobales bacterium
TTCCATGATCGTGAACGGCTTCTGCAAGCGCGTGTTCCGCGAGCTGCCTATGGAGTTCGCGGTGGAGGCGCAGAAACTGTTAGGCGTGAGCCTGGAAGGCAGCGTCGGATAAGGCTGAGATCATGCAGGTAGCAACGACGCAGCCAATGAGAGGAACGGGAATGAGCTTGCTGGAAATCAGGAATCTGCACGTCAAAGTGGATAACCACGAAATCCTTAAGGGCATTGACCTGAGAGTGAACGCCGGGGAAGTGCATTCCATCATGGGCCCGAACGGCTCAGGCAAAAGCACCCTGGCGCAGGTGCTGGCCCGCCGCGAGACCTACACGGTCACCGCGGGCGCGGTGTCTTACAACGGCAAGAACCTTCTGGCCATGAAACCGGAGGAGGCCGCCTGTGAAGGCATCTTCATGGCATTCCAGTATCCGGTGGAGATTCCCGGCATCAGCAACGCCTATTTTCTCCGATCGGCGCTCAATGCCATCCACAAGCACCGGGGGCTGGATGAGGTAGATGCCATGGACTTCCTGCCCATGTTCCGGGAGAAGCTGAAGCTGCTCGACATGGACGAGAAGCTGATGAATCGCTCCGTGAACGAAGGTTTCTCCGGCGGCGAGAAAAAGCGCAACGAGATCCTGCAGATGGCTGTGCTGGAGCCGAAGCTGGCCATCCTGGACGAGACCGATTCCGGCCTGGACATTGACGCGCTGAGGATCGTGGCCCAGGGTGTCGATGCCATGCGCAACCCGGAGCGCGCCATCGTCGTAGTGACTCACTACCAGCGCCTGTTGAACTACATCGTTCCTGACTTCGTGCACGTGCTGGTGGATGGACGCATCGTGCGTTCAGGGGGCCCCGAATTGGCGATGGAACTGGAAGAGAAAGGTTATGGCGCGATGGAAACCGAGGCGCGGCATGCTACTCCCGCCTAATGAGAACGAGGCAGAACAACGTGATCACGGCAACTCAGCAGTTGGAAAGTTACCTAGAAAGTTTCAGCGAGTTCGAGAAGTCTGCCGCCGGGCGCGACCTGCCATGGTTGCGGAAGCTGCGGCGGTCTGCGTTTGCGCGCTTTTGCGAAGTCGGGTTCCCGACCACCCACGACGAAGACTGGCGGTTCACCAACGTCTCTGCCATCGCGCAAACTCCCTTTCAGCTCGCCCGGAACGGCTGCTCCCGGCCGTCAGAACAGGAACTGGAGCCGTACCGGGTCGCGGGCGTAGCCTCTCAACTGGTTTTCGTGGACGGGCGCTTTGCGCGGGAACTCTCGTTGCTTAGCAACCTCCCTGCTGGGGTGAAGGTCAGCAGTCTCGGCGCGGAGGTTGCCAGCAATTCCGGGGCGATTGAAAGACACCTCGGCCGATACCTTGATATCCGCCGCGATGCCTTCTGTGCACTGAACACCGCTTTCGTGGAAGACGGAGCGTATGTACACATCCCCAGAGGCACGCTGGTGGAAGAGCCCATCTGCCTGCTGTTTGTCTCGACCGGGGACGACGC
>JBAVAA010000797.1:0-9019 GCA_049585515.1 Terriglobales bacterium
GGCGCGCAGCCTGCGCCGGACCGTGCATACGCTGAAAGGCGATGCGGCGGCTTGCGGCTTTCGGGAGCTCAGTGAGCTCGCCCATGAATTTGAGGATGTGCTGACGCTGGAGAACACCGCCGCCGCAGCTTCGGTTCCGGAAATCGCATTGCGGGCGGCTGACGTATTCGGAGCGCTGCTGGAGGCGTACCGGAAAGGCACGAAACTTCCGGCCATTCAGTCGTTCCGCGAGGATATGGCGCGTCTGGCACACCCAGCGCCGGATGGTCCCGCGAAAGCAAAAAAGTCTAAAAAGAAAGCCGCAACCACCATCCGCTGGTCAGAGTACGAGCAGTTGGCCATCGCCCGGGCCGTGGCCGAGGGCAAGCGCGTTCATCACGTGGTGGTGCAGGTGGATCCGCATTGCGCCATGCCCATCGCCGGACGGCAGATGATCCACATGGCTCTCGCGGGACTCGGCGACGTCCTGGCTCTGTACCCGGCCGAGGGCAGTCCTGAGGCGATTACCCAGATCGAAGCGGCGCTTGCGTCGGAGAAACCAGCGGAACAGATCCGGGCGAAGTGCAGCATTCCGACCATTTCCTCGGCTGTTCGCGTGACGCCCCTGCGTACCCAAACGCTCGGCGTCACACTCACGCCAGCTGCGCACGAGACGCGGCCAGCTATGCCTCTTCCGGCCGATTCCGAACCGGGAAACGAAGCCACGTCATCCCCGGCAGCCGAGACCGGCGCCGTTGCGGGCGGCGAAGCCCCCGCTGTACTTGCGCCGAACGGCCCGGAAAACCTGCTGCGCGTGGATGCGGAAAGGATCGACAGCGTACTTAATCTGGTGGGCGAACTGATCCTGGCGAAATCGATGTTGCAACAGGCGCTTCTGGAATTTGGACAACGCTTCCCCAAGGATGGGTTGCACGGAAAGTTTGCCGACGCCATGGCATTCCAGGGCCGGGTCTTGAACGACCTGCAGCGTTCGGTCATGAAGATCCGCATGGTGCCGGTCGACCAGTTGTTCCGCCGTTTTCCGCGCATTGTGCGCGACGTCGGACGCCAGTGCGGGAAAGAAGTTCAACTCGTCGTCCGCGGCGGGCAAACGGATCTCGACAAAAGCATTCTGGACGCGATTGCCGAGCCGATGACCCATCTGGTGCGCAACGCGATCGGCCATGGCATCGAAACGGCCGAAGAACGGTTGCGAGCCGGGAAGGGAACGCAAGGAACGCTGCGGCTGGGCGCGTATCACCAAGGGAACCAGGTGGTCATCGAGATTACCGACGACGGAGCGGGCATCGATTCGGAAAAGGTCCGGCAGCGCGCTCTGTCCCAGGGGCTGCTGAATGCCGAGCAGGCGTCGCGCCTAACCGAGGCCGAAACCCTGGATCTGGTCCTGAAGCCGGGATTCTCGACCGCGGAAGAAATCACCGAGCTGTCGGGCCGCGGAGTGGGATTGGACGTCGTACAGAGTGTGTTGGGACGGCTGAAGGGAACGGTACAGATTGAAACTGTCCGCGGACGGGGCACTACTTTCCGTCTACGCCTTCCCCTGACGCTGGCCATCATCAGGGCGTTGATGTTCCGGGTGGAGCAGCGTCTGTACGCCCTGCCGCTGAATGCCGTGGCGGAGATCGCGCGGACGATAGAGGGCGAGATTCATCAGGTGGAGCATTACGACGTGCTGCAGCTGCGCAATGACGTATTGCCTCTGCTGCGCCTGGGCCCGGAGCCCGCAAGCGGACCGGAAACGGCCGCACGCAAGGTCTTTGTGCTGGTCATCAACAGCGGAGAGCGCAAGTTCGGTGTGCTGGTCGATGCGCTTGAGGGCGAAGACGAACTGGTCATCAAGGCCCTCGATGACCAGTCGATTACCACCGATCTGGTGAGTGGGGCATCCATTCTCGGCGACGGGCGCGTGGTTCTCATCCTCAATACCATCGCCTTAATGGACCGTTTCGCGCGCGCTCGTATGGAGACGAATGGGCCGCGCATGGCAAGCCTGCTGTCGAACGTTGTTGCTACAGCCTCGCGCATCGCGGACCTGAATGTGCGCGCCAGGAGCGCGGCTGGGGGCCAGGCATGAAAACGCCGGTGCGCGTGCTGGTAGTGGACGATTCGGCCCTGATGCGCAAGCTGATTCCCCAGATTCTCGAACAGGATAACTCGATCGAGGTGGTGGGCACGGCGATAGACGGCCACTTTGCCTTGAAGAAGATCGAGGAACTGTCGCCGCACGTGGTGACGCTTGACCTGGAAATGCCCGGACTGAACGGCATCGACACCCTGAAAGAGATCATGCGGCGCTGGCGTCTGCCGGTAATTGTGGTCAGCTCGCACAGCACCGCCGGGGCGGCGATAACCCTGAAAGCGCTTACCCTGGGCGCATTCGACTTTGTTGCCAAGCCGAAGGACGGGTCTGCGAGCATGCCCGAAATTGCCGGCGAGTTGATCAAGAAGATCAGGGCGGCGGCGTTGAGCGCGGGCGTGCAGCCCCAGTTCCTGCCGGGCGATCTGCCCGGGACGCCGCACGGCAAACTGCGGCCCGTCGCTCCGACCCACATTATCGCGATTGGCATCTCCACCGGCGGACCGAATGCCCTGCAGTATATGTTCTCGAAACTGCCGACGGAATTTTCAGGCAGCATCCTCGTGGTGCAGCACATGCCGGACGGATTCACGGAACTGTTTGCCAAGCGACTGGATGAGAGCTGCCCCATCCGCGTGAAGGAAGCGCAGGCGGGCGACCTGCTGGTGGCCGGACGAGCGCTCATTTGTCCGGGAAACCGGCACATGAAAGTGAAACGACTGCCGCTCGGCAACGTGGTGTTGCTGGGGGACGAGGCGCCGGTCAATGGGCACCGTCCATCGGTGGATGTGCTGTTCCGCAGCGTGGCGGGCGAGTTCGGTTCGCAGGCTATGGGCTTGTTGATGACCGGCATGGGAGAAGACGGGGCGGTCGGTTTGGGGGCGATCCGGGCGGCCGGGGGATTCACGGTGGCCCAGAGCCAGGAGACGTGCGTGGTCTTCGGCATGCCCAAGGCCGCCATCGAACGCGGATACGCCATGCGGGTAGCCGATCTGCAGGATCTGCCGGGTATTTTGCAGGCAGAATGCGCCGGTGACGGCAACCGGAGGGATTCCAACAAGGGGGACGCCAACGAGGTCAAGCGGGCGACTGGTGCCGGAAGTAACTAGAGTTACCTACTCGGCGCCCGGAGATCGTGATTAAGATAGTTGGGGAGAAGTGCCATGGAAAAGTTTGCGCCCGTAACGCGGAGCGAAGACGGACAACCGGTGCGTTATCTGATTGTGGATGATTCCGTGTTTGCCCGCAAAAACCTGGCCCGAATGGTGGAAACCTTCGGTGGGCAGATCGTGGGCGAGGCGGGCGACGGAGTCTCGGCGATCAGCGAGTATGAACGGGTCACGCCCGACATCGTTCTGATGGATATCACCATGCCGCAAATGGAAGGCATCGAGGCGGCGGAAAAGATCGTGCGCGACCATCCCGGGGCGCGCATCGTCATGGTGTCATCGGTGGGCTACCAGGAAAATATCGTCGCCGCCCTGCAGCGCGGCGCCCGTCACTTTGTGCAGAAACCGGTAAAGCCGGAAGTTCTCTATGAAGTCATCAAGTACGTGATGCTGGATGATCGAACGACCACGCAGGGTAAGGGCGCCGGAGCATAGTCAATGCGAATGGACCTGATTCAGCCTTTCATTAACTCGACCGATGCCGTCCTGGCCCAGGGACTGGAATCGCCTGTTTCCGTCGAGAACCTGAGCATGGAACAAGAAGCGTACCGGCGAAACGGGATCGCTGCCGAGGTTAACCTCACAGGTGAGATTGAAGGCCGCATCATTTTTGACGTGGAAGTGAGAGCAGCGTTGCAACTTGCCAGCCGACTGGCCGGCGTCGAAGTTTCCGAGACCGACGAAGAGCTGGTGCGCGAGGCCGTCTGTGAGTTGGCCAACCAGATCATCGGCAACGCCGTCACTACGCTCAATGACCAGGGATTTCACTTCCACGTTCGTCCGCCCACCCTGCACACCTCCGAACAAGGCAGCAAAAGCAGTGAAGACACGGAGGCCCTGGTCATGGTCTTCAACACCGCCAGTGGAAACGTCTTCATGAATGTGGCACTGCGTCACCACTGCCCCGGCGCGCTCGAACCAGCGCTTAGCAATTAGCGCTTGGTATAGCATCCCTCCCGCATTGACTTTCCCGTCAGAGAAACCCGCGTCATGCAAGTTCGGAGGCTATCTGCGGCTAAGCCAAGTGCTGCGTGCGAAATGCCGAATTTCAGGGACCGGCGAACAAAAAGACCGGATTCTGCGGGGGGTTCAGGGGAGTTCCGGAGCGCGTGCTGAGGGGAGCGGGCAGATTCAGCAGGTAGGCGTCATCGGAGGTATCGATAATGTTGACCATGCCTCCATCGCAACTCGCGAGATACGCGCGGGTGCTATCGCCGCCAGCGGCCATGGTTATGCGGAACCGTGGAGGGCGCGAGGACTGCGGCGAACAGAATGCATCGTAGGCGGCAAATCCCGGGATCGCAATCGAGGTCTTGATCGTGTTGCTCATGGCGTCGATCACGGTCACTTGCGGACAAAAATTTCCCGACGTGTCTTCGTAGTAAGCGCCGACATAGGCCCGGCTGCCATCCGGCAAAGCGGCTACCGCAGCCACCGTCAACGGTTGCGCGGCCGTGCTGGAGCAGGGGTCGTTCAGCGTGCTGCGCGAACTGGGCGGAACGGTTGGGATCGTGATTGGGCTGGCGCCGAGAGGCTGAGGGATCGACTGCGAGACGTCCAGTATCGTTAGCTGGGCGCCTCCGGGGATATACAACCGGTTTTTATTTCCGTCATAAAGCATGTAAGCGGCGCCGGGAGCATTAATGCTCGCATCGATCACACTATCGGGTCCGGTGCCGGAAGTGACATCGAGCGTACTGACGACTCCATTGCCATTGAGCACGTATAAGCGCTGGCTGTCGGAGCGCGCAATCGCCCAGAGCGGTGCGCTAAACGAACCGTTGATGGTCCGGGGGGAAAGGTCCACGGTGTTGAATCCGTTGACCGTGTTGTCACCGTGGTTGGCAACGTAGAGCTTCTTGTCGTCCGGCGTAACCGCTATAGCATCCGGCTGGTTTCCCACCGGGATGATGGTCGTCAGGTTGTTGCTGAGGGTGTTGATCACGCCCACCGAAGGGGGCGCGTAGTTTGGCAACGTCACATATGCAGTCGTGGCCGACGGAGCTACAGCCACAAAATCCGGAGCCGAATTCGCCGGCAGACCAATGGTGTTTGTGCCGCCGATCGTCGTGCCGCTGAAGTTCAGCCGGGTAATCGAATCGGAGACGGCGCCGGTCACAGAGTGATTGACCACCAAAACCGCGCTGGCGGTTTGCTGCACGGCATGGACCGGAGCGAGGCCTACGTCCGCAACGCTCACGTCCGTATCGCCCGAAACATCGATTACCATGGCGCTGCCGGATACGATGGTTCCGTTATCGTTAATCGACACCACCGTGTGGGCCGCTGCGGGATTGGGAAATACGGGAGGATTCGGGATGATAATCGGCCGAAAAGTGTCACCGCAGCCGATACTGATCGAATAAAGACAAAACACCAAACCCAGCCAGAGAAACCGCTTCATTCAAACTCCACAGAAATTAGTCGAAACTGGAATTGCATATTGTATCGGGAACCGGGCCGGAAGGGGAAATCAGGTCAAGCCGCTGCCGGATGAGAGATACGAAGAGATTAAATTTCTTTCTTCAAGTCCGCCAGCAAGTTTAACGCCTCGAGCGGCGTTAGCCGGTTCAAATCCACTTCTCGCAGCTTTTCCAGAACGGGTTGCGAGAGCGGCGTGAAGATGGTCAGCTGCGCAGGACGCTCCGGCTCTGTCGATGCGCCGGGCGTCAGATGCTCGGAAAGCCGGCGCTCGGACGACTCATGCTCGGCCAGCACTTCGCGCGCTCGCACCACGACCTCATTTGGCAATCCTGCCAGCTTCGCCACTTCGATGCCATAACTGCGGTCGGCTGCGCCCGGTTCTACCCGCCGCAGAAAGGCAATGCTTCCGCCAGTCTCTTTGACGGAAACGTGATAGTTCTTCACGCCACTCAACTGTTCGGCCAGTTCTGTCAGCTCGAAATAATGTGTGGCGAATAGAGTCTTGGCGTGGACGCGCGCATGGAGATATTCGACGGCAGCCCAGGCGATTGCCAGCCCGTCGTAGGTGGAGGTGCCGCGGCCGACTTCATCCAGCAGGATCAACGAACGAGCTGTCGCCGTGTGAAGAATGGCTGCGGTCTCCGTCATCTCGACCATGAACGTCGAGCGGCCTCGGGCTACATTGTCGCTGGCGCCGATGCGCGTGAAGACGCGGTCCACAATGCCCAAGCGCACGGCGCGGGCGGGAACAAACGATCCCATCTGCGCCATGATTACGATCAACGCCGCCTGCCGCAGGTAGGTGCTCTTGCCTCCCATGTTCGGGCCGGTAAGTACGATGATGTTGTGCGTCGAGGGATTGAGGAACAGATCGTTTGGAACGAAGCGCTCGCTGCCAGCTGACTGTTCCTGCAGTTCGATCACGGGATGACGGCCTTCGACAATCTCCAGATCGCCTCCGTCCTCAGCGTTTTCAGCTTTGTCGGGCTTTTGCTGCAAGTTCGGCCGGCAATAATTCCGCAGCGCAGCTATGTGCGCCAGACAGCCCAACACATCGACTTCAGCCAGCGCCAGCGCAGTTTGCCGGATGCGCCTGGCTTCGGCGGCAATGGCGGAACGCAACTCGGCAAAGAGCCGGCGCTCGATTTCGACTATCTTCTCCTGGGCGTCGAGAATTTTTGACTCGTACTCCTTAAGTTCCGGAGTAGTGAAGCGCTCAGCGTTCACCAGCGTTTGCTTGCGTTCGTAGTCGGCGGGCGAGAGATGCAGGTTCGCTTTCGAAATCTCGATGTAGTAGCCGAAGATGGAATTGAACTTTACTTTGAGCGATGCGATTCCGGTGCGCTCGCGTTCGCGCTGCTCGACCTGCGCCAGGTACTGTTTCGAGTTCCGACTGAGGTCTCGGAGTTCGTCGAGATCTTTATCGACTCCTGGGGCGATCACACCACCATCGCTCAGGGTTAACGGTGGCTCTGGAACCAGCGTGCGGTCGATTTTCTCGCGCAGGTCGCTTAGTTCGTCAATCGCGATATGCAATGCCATTAATCGCGCCATGGGCACCCGTGCTCCGGACAACTCCGCCAATACGGTTCGCACCTTTGGAATTCTGGCTAGCGATGCGGACAGGGCGAGCACGTCGCGTGGATTTGCCGTCTCCAGCGTGACGCGGCTCAGCAGACGTTCCAGGTCGAGAACGCCGTCCATCGAGCGCCGTAATTCTTCGCGCCGCACCGTGTCTTTGACCTGGACCTCGACCGCATCGAGCCTAGACGCGATCTCGGCGCGATCCAGGGACGGGCGGAGCATCCAGGTACGCAGCAGGCGCTTGCCCATTGGAGTCACGGTCGCATCGAGGCAGCGGAACAGAGTTACTCCGACGTCCGTTCCTGCGAAAAGTGGTTCGATGAGCTCAAGGTTGCGCACGGTCACCGCATCGAGCACCAGACAATTTTGACGTTCGTAGAAGCCGATGCGGTCCACGTGATCGAGCGAGCCGCGCTGGGTTGAGCGGATGTAATAGAGAATCGCTCCGGCCGCGGACGCAGCTGCCTGTTTGCCTGCCAAGCCGAAGCCCTCGAGGGAGAGCACGCCAAAATGATTCTCCACGAGGGGAATGGCGTGGTCGGGGGAAAAGATCCAGTCGTCGAGGGGAGTTTCGGCCCAGCCGGCGCGAGAAACGCGAGCTAGAGGCGCTGCGACTCTATGGGGAGTCGGAGCTTCGCTGCGGACGGGCGAGACGCCCGTCACTCCACCGGTGCTTTTATCGAAGAGTGGGGCGGCAGAACCGTAGAGCATTTCTCTTGGCCGCAATTGTTCAAGTTCTTCTTGAATGCGGCGCCCAGCTGACTCACCACTAAATTCGGTTGCCCGAAACTCGCCGGTTGAGAGATCGAGTGCGGCAAATCCGACACGATCGCCAACCGTTGCCACTGCAGCCAGAAAGTTGTTCTCCTCCGCGTTAAGCGATGAATCGGCTGCGGTACCGGGCGTGACCACGCGCGTCACTTCGCGCCGCACCAAGGTTTTTGTGAGCGTTTTTGCGAGGCGCGCGTCCTCAACCTGCTCACATACCGCGACCTTAAAGCCGCGCCGGATCAGCTTCGCAATATAGCCTTCGGCGGCGTGGTAGGGCACGCCGCACATGGGGATGTTCACACCCTTTTCTTTGTTGCGCGAGGTCAGAGTGATCTGTAGCTCTCGGGCTGCCAACACCGCATCGTCGAAGAAAAGCTCGTAGAAATCTCCCAGCCGGAAAAATAGCAGGGCGTTAGGATGCTCTTTCTTGATGGCGGCATATTGCCGCATCAGCGGCGTGGAGAGCTCGGACATGTGGAATTGTCGATTTGTAATTTGTAATTTGTAATTTGCTAATTTGCAATTCGGCTGAGACCTGGAGGAAGCAGGGGGCGGGCTTGTGGCAGACCCTGAATCTGCGACGCATGCAACGCTTGCGGGCGCCATCGGCAGGAGAAACAGCGGGCGTGGAACTGGGTGGCGGGATACAATCGAACGCGCATCCCCGAAAGACTCCCCGCGCGAACTGGCGTGGAGACTCGCGGCGGAGAAAAAACAGGCGTTTTTTCGTATCCCGTTAAGCCGTGTCGTAAGTCATGCCAAATCAATATGGGCTTAAGCCCCGGAGGATTACTGCGTCGCCGACCAGGAGTTTTTCAGCAGACTATAAAGCTGATATGGAAAATAGAAATAGAGCAATTATCGCAGCGGTAAACCTGTTCTGTTCCATGACATTCTTTACAACTGTTATCACGACATCCTTTACACTGCCGCGCGAGCGGAGCGAGTGCGGCAGTGTGAAGCGTCCGCCGGGGAGCGGGCGAGAATGGCGTGG
>JBAVAA010000798.1:0-2981 GCA_049585515.1 Terriglobales bacterium
GAAGAGATCCGCCACCGCTATTCGCTGATCGGCTTTTCTCCGCTCGCTTGCTGGACCCTACTGCAAGCCGATCAACTCTCGCAATCCTTGCAGATGCCCGTCTTCGTCGGCATGCGCAACTGGAAGCCGTTTGTCGGCGACACGGTTAAGGCGATCACCAATCAAGGATACGAACGCGTGATCGCCCTCTGTCTGGCGCCGCAAAACTCGCGCACCAGCGTTGGAGTCTACCGCAGTTCGGTCACCGCTAATGGCAACCCTCCTTTCAAGATGGACTTTGTAGACGAGTGGCACGATCAGCCGCTGCTGGTACGCGCGTTCGCCGAAAAACTGCGCGCGGGGTTGGAGAAGGCGAGCGCCGAGTACGGAGCGAGACTACCCGTGATTTTCACCGCGCACAGCGTCCCGGAGCGCACGATTACCGAGGGCGATCCGTATGAGAGGCAGGCCAAGGAAACCGCACAGTTGGTAGCGCAAGCGGCAAACCTGCCGGCTGAGGACTGGACGTTCGCCTTTCAGAGCCAGGGTATGTCCGGAGGGCCGTGGATCGGCCCCACGGTAGAGGACACAATAAGACATCTGAAAGCAAAAGGTCATCGCGGAGTTTTTCTGCATCCCATCGGATTTCTGTGCGATCACGTCGAGGTGCTCTACGATATCGACATAGCCTTCAAACAGTTTGCGGAAAAGGAAGGCATGCGCCTGTGGCGAGCTGAGTCACTGAACGGCTCCAAGACGCTGACGGCAGCCATGGCAGAAGTGGTGAACAGCCGAATGAAGGCGGCAGGAGCTTAACTGAGAGCTGACAACTGAGATCTGATAGCTGATTCATGAAACGCATAGCCATTATCGGCGGCGGTATCTCCGGCCTCTCGGCCGCGTACACCATCGACGAAAAACGGCGGTCCGGCACGCCGGTGGAGTACGCCATGTTTGAGTCCAGCCCGCGCCTGGGTGGCGTGCTCGTTACCGATCACATAGACGGCTGCCTGGTCGAGGCTGGACCCGATTCGTTTCTCACGGAGAAGCCCTGGGCCAGCGATCTTTGCGCGAAGATCGGGCTGGGCGACCAACTCATCGGCTCGAATGACGCTGAGCGCAAAACCTACATCCTCGCCAAAGGCAAGCTGGTAGAGATGCCCGACGGGCTCATGTTCATGGTGCCTACCAAGATCATGCCCACTGTGATGTCGCCGCTCTTCTCGTTGCGCACAAAAATACGGATGGCGGCCGAATGGTTCCATCCGCCGCGCAAATCTTCCAAGGATGAAACGGTCGCGCAAATGGTGGCGCGTCACTATGGCGCCGAGATGGTTGAAATGCTGGCGGATCCGTTACTCTCCGGAGTGTATGGCGGCGAGGCCTCGGATTTGAGCGTGCGCGCCGTGTTGCCGCGCTTTGCCGACATGGAGTCGAAACACGGAAGTCTGGGCCGCGCCATGCTCAAATCCCGGAAGAAGATGTTGGCAGCGCCCAGCGTCCCTCCGCGGCCACTGTTCACCTCACTGAAAGACGGCATGCAGCAGATGGTCGATGCTCTAGTCGCGCGCCTCGACAGGAAGGCGCTTAGGACCTCTTCGCCGGTGCTCTCCGTCATCCGGCAGGATAACGGCTGGACCGTTTGTGCCGGATATAAGACCGACCACTTCGACGCTGTTATTATCGCTACTCCCACTCACGCCGCTGCCACACTGCTCGAAACTGCGGACGAGAATCTCGCCCGCGATCTGGGCGAAATCCAATACAGCTCATCGGTGACGGTTACGCTCGGTTACGACGAAAAAGTGCGCCACGCGCTTCCCCCCGGCTTTGGATTTCTGGTGCCGCGCAGTGCCGGCCGTCGAGTGCTGGCGGCCACTTTCGTCCACAACAAGTTTCCCCACCGAGCGCCGGAGAATCGAGCCCTGGTTCGCTGCTTTCTCGGCGGCGCGCGCGATGAGCAGATTCTTCTGGCGACCGAAGAAAAAATTCTCGATATCGTTCGCAAAGAACTGCGCGAGATCGTCGGTGCCGCCCTCGACGCGGAGCCCCTGTTTGCCCGCCTCTACAAATGGAAGTCCGCCATGGCGCAATACTCTGTTGGTCACCTCGAACGTCTGCAGCGGATTGAATCTATTCGGCAGACGCTTCCTGGTTTGGCGTTGGCGGGCAACGGTTACAACGGTATTGGCGTTCCCGATTGCGTGCGCTCCGGAGCCGAGGCCGCCAGCAAGATTTTGGCAGAGATGGGGATGTGGTCGGCCGCGTAAACTTCCCGCGCGATCTACCGGGCCTTGTAATCCCACACCAAACTTTGTTATCCGAGCGAAACGAAGGACCTGCTTCCTCGGCAATGCAAGCAACAGCAGCTTCTTCGCTTCGCTCAGAATGACAATTTACTCTAAGGCGTTGTCCGGAAAGTGCCGGGCAATGTCTCATCCAGATACGGCGCAACTACAACGCCCCGGCAGGGTTGGTACAATCACGACAGAAGGGGTACGAGATCCGTTATGAAAACTTTGTTGATCTTGTTTTGCGTTACCGCAGCGCTCTGTTTCGCACAGCAAAATTCACCACAGGACATGAAAGGCATGAATATGCCGGGCCATGACATGTCGAAGATGTCGGCCCAGGATTCTGCGGAAGACCCGGATGCCAGTATGCATGCCATGCACTCGATGGAAGGTCGTCACATGGACATGGGTCCGCACATGAAGATGACCGCGCTGCGCGCGCCGCAACCGGGCGATGCGGAGAAGGCTCAGCAGGTTGTGGTCGTGGCGCGGGAGGTGATGGAAAAGTACAAAGACTACCACGTTGCGCTGAACGAGGATTTCAAGATCTTCCATTCGGAAGTGCCGCAGAAGCAGTATCACTTCACCAATTACAGGTACGCATTCGAAGCGGCCGTCAAATTCGATCCCGAGCATCCAACTTCGTTACTCTACGAAAAAGCCGGCGACGGCTACCGGCTGGTCGGACTGATGTACACGGCTCCCAAG
>JBAVAA010000799.1:0-7082 GCA_049585515.1 Terriglobales bacterium
CGACTCCATTAGCGATCGCGAGATCGGCGCGCTGCTGCAGCAAATCCATTCCAAAGACGCGGCAACCGGCGGCTTGCAGCAGCTGCACGGTAATTTGTCCGAGCAGGCCCAGACCGATTACCGCGACGCTGTCGCCCAGCCCGACCTCAGCGGTTCGAATACCATGCAGGCAAATCGCGCCCAGAGTCCCGAAGGCTGCCTCCTCGTACGACACGCTCACGCTCACGTTCAAAGAGAGTTGCGATGCTTCTCCACCTTCGGGAATCTTTGCCACCAGCATGCGCGGCACGCAGGCAAACTCGGCGTGCACAGCAAACCCGGCTCCAGCGCAGGCGACACGGTCATCGACGTTAATGTCGACGATGCCATCGCCAACTGCCACCACCATTCCGGAACTGCTGTAGCCGACCGATTGCGGCTGATCCAGGCGAGATCGCACCGTCTGCAAGGTCGAGAACAGACCATCGCGCCGCATCTTCGCGAACACATCGCGCGCCAGGTCGGGACGAGCCTTAGCTTTCGCCAGCAGACTCTTGCCGGCAAACTCAGCCGCCGCGCGTTCCGTTCCAGCCGAGACCAGCGACGCTGCCACTCGCACCAGCACGCAGCCCGGCAACAATTGCGGAGCGGGAACTTCCGTGATCCTGAGTTCTCCCGTGCGCGCGTCTTGCAAAAGTTGTTTCATGCCGTCGTGGGTTGAGACAGAATTAGTTGAGGCGCTTCCAGATGCCTTTGAGCAAACGAGCGCGCGCCGCCGTCGACAAAAAGTTGCATCCAGATTTCCAGCGTCAGCAGTTGCCAGATCTGCATCGACCAGTCTTCCGCGGCACGGCGATGCTCGTCAACATATCGGCGCACTACTTCCGGACGGAATAAGCCGCGACGCCGGACCTGCGAGTCCGACAGCAGATCGTCTACCATGGGGCGTAATTCATGCGCCAGCCAATAATCTACTGGCGCCGCGAAACCCGCTTTCGGCTGCCGCATGACTTCCTCCGGCAGCATGCTGCGCATAGCTTCGCGAAAGATATGCTTCGTCACCGGACGCCATTTCCCTTTCAGCTTCCACTCCGGCCGCACATTCCAGGCGACAAATTCCGCAAGCTCGCGATCCAGAAACGGCACTCGCACTTCCACCGACGACGCCATGCTCATCTTGTCGTTGTAAGTCAGGTTCAGCGAGGTCATGAAAATCTTAGTATCCAGATAGAGCATCTGATTGAGAAAATCCGCGTGCCGTACTTTGTCGAACGCCGCCAGATGCCGGTCAGGCGAATTGCGATTAGCCATCTGCTGCAACTCTAGAGCGTATAAGTCTGTCTTCTGCTGCGCATCAAGATACGTACAGTTTCTGATGAAGGCTTCCGCCGGACTGAGCGCCGCGCTGCGCGCCATCTTTTTAGCCAGACGCACGAAGCCTTTCATGCGTGTCCCACGCAGCGACGGCAATCCGAGCAAAGCTCGCTCCGCGCCGGAGCGAGCGAAGCCTGGGATGCGCCGATATTCTTCCGCCCACACGTTCGCCGCGTGCTTGCGGTATCCCGCGAAAATCTCGTCTCCGCCAACTCCAGACAAAAGCACACTCGCCTGCTTTCGCGCCTCACGGCATACCAAATACGCCGGGATGATCGCCGGATCGGCTGTGGGCTCGTCCATGTGCCAGGTCAAACTTGGCAAAAGATCGACGACGTCGGGCTCGACCACGATCTCATGGTGCTCGCAGCCCAACTTGCGCGCCAGGCGTTGTGGAACACCGGGGTCGTCAATCGTGGTCTCTCCCACGCGGTACTTTTCTGGAAATGTAATCGTATAGGTCCGCACCGGCTGCTTTCGCGCCATCGCAGTAACTATGCTCGAGGAATCGAGGCCCGCGCTCAGGAAGGCTCCGATCGGAACATCGCTCACCATCTGGCGCTCGACCGATGCGCAGAACCGCTCGCGAATCTCATCCGCAAGATCCGATTCCGATCGTTCGAAGCGATGGTCGGCGGACGGAAACGTCAAATCCCAGTACTGCTCGATCTTGAAGTCGCCGCCTTGCCAGAGGGCGTAGTGGCCCGCCGGAAGCTTGCGGATTCCTTCGAACATGGTCAGCGGATCGGGTACCCAGAGAAACGTCAGGTATTTATCGAGCGCCTCCATGTTCATGTTCGCTTCGATTCCGGGAACCTCCAGCAACGCCTTGACCTCGGAAGCGAAGGCAAGTTTCTCGCCGCGTTGCCAGTAATAAAGCGGCTTGATTCCGAAGTGATCGCGAGCCAGAAACAACTTTGGCGAGGATCCACGCAGATCGCAGATTGCGAGAGCGAACATGCCGCTCAGTCGATTCAGGCAGTCTCTGAAGCGGTCGGGGCCGTATTCTTCGTAAAGATGAAGTATGACTTCGGTGTCGGTGTGCGAACGGAAACGATGCGCCCCGTTCTTGCCTTCGAGCTCACGGCGCAGATCGGCAAAGTTGTAGATCTCGCCGTTGTAGGTGATCCACACCGTTCCATCTTCGTTGCACATGGGCATGTGGCCATCGGCGGAGAGGTCGAGAATGGCCAGGCGGCGGCTGCCCAGCCCGATATATCCCCCATCGGGGAAACGCCGCTCCCAGAGCCCGGAGTCGTCGGGACCGCGGTGCGTCTGCACGTTCGTCATCCGGACGAGCGCTTCCCCGTCGCCGCAGTTCACGAGTCCGCTGATACCGCACACGGCTCAGTTCCTCCCTGTCGTTATCGCGGACTTTGTTCCGGACTTTAGTTCGTGCTTCAGCTCGTAGATTTTTGCCTTGGAGTGGAACATCTGGACCGCCTGAAAAGCGCAATAGATCAGACCGGGCGCGCCGTCAAGAAATCCAAGGCGAAAAATATACCGATACAAGAACAGCAAAACGGGCGAGCCCGGCAAGCGATAGAGCTTCCGCTTGAGCCACCTTCGGCGCTGCGCTTGAGTTCCAAATAAGTCCGCCCTAACTCCTTCGCAATCGCCTTCCGGTTGCAAAAGCACGCGCGCTTCCCAGTTCGAATATTCGTTGTGCTTCAGGATGTAGCGCGATAAAGAATCGACATTGTGGTGAACCAGCGAAGTACGCAGCTGCGCAGCACGGCCATCCACGACTACGTGTTCATGGATCTCGATGTCGGCCATCGAAGTATCCTGCTCCTTCAATCGGCACTCAAAACGGCCTCGCCCCCTGCGGAACAGAAACAATTTCCGAAAGCTGGCATCGCAATGACGCAAGACTCTTCCGAGAAAATACATCTGCAGGCGAATGGCATAGCCGTCTATTTCAGGATTTTGCAACGCGCTCCGAATTTCTTCGGCCACTTCGGGTGTCAGCACCTCATCCGCATCCAGCAGCAGAATCCAGTCGTGGGCGAGCGGCAGCGTGTCCATTGCCCATTGGCGTTTCTTTGGCCAACCCCCTGCGTAGTGAAACTGGACCACCTTTGCGCCATGCGACTCCGCAATCGCGATGGTGTCGTCCGAGCTCTGCGAATCGATGACATACACTTCACCGGCACCCGCGAGCGACTGCAGGCAGCGCGGCAGGTTGCGAGCTTCATTCCGAACCGGAACAATTACGCTCACAGGCAGAACCGGCGTGACATCGGCAGCGGGAATCGGATTCGACGCCTCGGTCTCAGATTTTGTTTCGATCAAGTCCATGGGCAGGCAGACTTCTTATCATGCGCTGACTGTGTTTGCTAACTATGTTTTGCTGACTATGTTAGCTGAATTAAAGGGCAACTGGGGCGGAAAGCACCTATTTAAACGCCTCCACGTACAGGGAATGCGGCAAGTCCCTGGAATCCCGCGGTTCGTACGGTGGGACACTGGTTCCGTACAAGCGGCTCTTCCCTTCCGCCGATCTCTCGACCTCACGGAAACCCGCCTGGCGCAGCACCTCGTCGAAATAACTGAAATCGAAGGCGGTCCGGTGCTGCCCATCGCAGAAAACGAAATTGGAAAACCGGCCGCCGAGAGAGTCGAAGTGGCGGGGAAACGAGTCGTCGAACCATTCGCTGCGGTGCTGTGTATACGCCGCGATGGCGCTCTCCAGGCTGGGAACAACGAGCCGAACGCCCCCGCCGCCCTTCAACACTCGCGCGCATTCCTGTAGAAGTCGCCTCAGCTCATCGGGGTAGAAGTGTTCGAACATGTGGGTTGAATAAATCGAGTCGATGGAATTCGCAGGGAACGGAAGCCCGTTCCTGACATCCAGCCAAACGTCGATCTTGTTAAAAAGATTGCCATCGATATTCAAGAATCCGGAAAGGTATTTTGTGCCGCAGCCCAGATGCAGATGACGGGCGCCGTTCGCGGGGCCTCGGTTCATCAGATAACGGCGCAGGAAGTAATTGGGAAGAGCAGCCTTGGAAATTCCCCAAAATACGATGTCTTTATAGCGCTGGTGAAGCAATCATCCTCCGGTGGCGGCGGCTGTTACTCGCGATGGTTATTATAGAGTAACGTGCCGCGGCGGTTCTGAGATGCGTCGGGCTATGCGAGGGCATGGCGGTAGATTCCAACCAACTGTTGCGCCTGATGCGCCAAGGTGAATTTTTCGAGGATAGTCCGGCGCGCCGCGATCCCGATGCGCGCGCACAGTTCCGGCGAGCCCAATAAAGCGGACAATCCCTGCACAAGCTCGTCGAGTCCATCCGCCGGTACGAGCCAGCCATTTTTTGCGTGCTCAATCACTTCGTCAATTCCCTGCCCGCGGCATCCGATCACCGGCTTGGCGCATGACATTGCTTCCAGGTAAACGCATCCTAAGCCCTCGTTTCGGCTGGGCAACACAAAAACCGAGCAGCGTCGCATGGCTTTGGCCACCTGAGAGCGGCTTTGCCGGCCGACGGACTGGACTTGCTTCTCAATGCCCAAGTCGCTCGCCAGAGACTCGAATAGTGCACGATCAGGACCTTCGCCGATGATGCTGCATCGAAGTTGCGGAAACGAAGATCTGAGACTTGCCAGTGCTCTGAAGACAAGTTCGTGGCCTTTGCTGCGCAGCAGGTTGCCGACAATCAGAATCTCCGCATCGATCGGTCCTGAAATAGTGGGGCTGGGCGAAAAGAGCTCTGGATCCACTCCGTTGTACACAATGGCACTGTGTGTATCGCCCGGCGCCCTGGCTCTAAGAATCTCTTGTACCTTGTCGCTGATGCAGATTACGGTCCGCGCCGCACTGTAGACGTTCATTGAAACCTTGCCTCGCCAGAGCGCTGGAATCCCACCAGAAAAACTGGTGTGAAACACATCCAAGCCATGTACGGTCACCACAAAAGGGATATTCAGACGCCGGGAAAGAAGTGCAGCCGCGTGGCCGCAAGGCAATGCCGCATGTGCGTGGATCACATCAATCGGCTTAGCGCTGTGCAACTTTTGGACTCTCCGAAGAAGACGCGCGTAGAGCAATTTCCCCGCACCGGAAAGCCCGAGGGTTCCCGGAATCTGCGGATATCGCACCCAATCGGCCGCTGCCAACGCACTCGCCTGTTTTCGAGGATGGTGAATAGGGGACACAGCGATCACGCTCGACTCGACACCGAGTCTTAGAAGGTGTTCGACCGGTTCCGCGATAAAGCAGCCCTTCACCTCATTTTGCTTCGAAGGGAAAAAAGGCGTGAGCGTCAAGACGTGCAGTGGAGAATCCAACTCCGCGGATCGGGACATCAGTGTAGCCCGCTCGAATTCCGGTCAACCCCGGGCCGAACCAACTTATTGGCCAGAACGACGATGCGCTCAACATGCTCGCTCCAACTAAAGTCGCGGGCACGCTGCAAGCCATTGCGTGACAGATTTTCCGACAACTCCGGCGATTCATGAATTTGGAGTACCTGTTCCGCCAAGGCCTCGGCGGAGAAGCACGGAAAGTAGACTGCCGCATCGCCGCAGATTTCTCGATGCACAGGCAAATCGGACGCTACCACCGGCAAACCGCTCGACATCGCCTCGACCAGGGGATGAGCAAAGGTTTCCGTATAAGCCGGCGTGACGTAGATGTGACAAGCACGATAGAGATGATGAAGCGAACGATACGGAATCGTCCCGAGCTCAACGATGCCCTCGCTGCCTCGCAGATTGCGCACCAAAGCGGACGCAGCTTCTGCCCGATAGGAGCCGGGATTCTCGCTGGAGTTCAACCGGCAGGTAAGAAACAGCTTTACTCTTCCCTTCAAGCGTTCGCTCAGAACCGGCATTGCCCGAAATAATGTCTCAAAATTCCGGTAGTAATTGTAGTGGCTCACAAAAAGCAGACGGAGTGCCTCTTTTCCTCGATCGATCTCGGCTTGCGCCGCGCATGGCAACGGTGCTGAATCGCTGGTAAAAACATCCCGGTCGAATCCGTGGTGCACCGAAACTGTCTGCCTTCCACTCCACTCGGTTAGAACCTTGGCAAACGCTTCAGTGGGAGCGACAGTCACATCGGCCCAGCTTATGGATCGCCGCGCAAACCAGCTCTTGACCAGTGTATCCGCCCATATTGCATAGTCTCGGCGCGCACGAACATCATGGATGAAATCGGCGGAAGTATAGAGCGAGTTGCCGGAGAGGAGGATCTGGGGGATGGGAGATTTCCAAAGTGCAAAGTTACCCGCCGAAATCAAAACGTGCGCACGGCTGCGGCGGATCAGTCCGGGCACCATAGTCTGCTCGTGAATAAAACGCCGAGCCGCGCTGTAAGAACGCGAATCTTCTACAAAAGAAACGTTGGGGAGTTCGCCAAACTCCCTGCGCATCGCGGGATTCAGAAGTACTGTAGTCTCCGCGTCACTTCTCCGAGCGAGATGCGGAACCACATTGCGCAGATAGGTAAGGCCTGCACCCGCACTCGCGGCAAGTCCATTGATAAACAATCGGATCATCGGGTGGGCAGGATCGTCCCGAAACCCGCTGGCGACGGGCGGGAGGTGCGCACAGCTGACCCCGCTATTGGAACAAGAGCCGCGTCAGGCACCAGATCCGCAAGTACAAACGCAAAGACCCAAACGAACACACAGAGGTAGTAGCCCACGGCAAAGAGCCAATCTTCAAAACTGGCGTCAACCAGACCCGCCAACACCACCATGGCCAGCGGGATCGCGTAATGG
>JBAVAA010000800.1:0-4369 GCA_049585515.1 Terriglobales bacterium
CGCTTGAGGCCAGCGCACCATGTATTGTCATTGCCTGACGAGCGGCTATTCAATCTTGGCATCTGGGCGGGGATTCTGGTGGTCGTCGGATACGCAATGGGTACACTTTACGAGCGCAAGGAAGCAATGACCAACGACATCCGCGACAGTTTCAGCGGACTGCTCCTAGTTCTACAGCACTTCATGGCCAATGAAAAGATGGGGTCGGGCGAAAGCCAGCGTGTAGTGGAGGCGTCAATGAGAATGGCAGAAGCCATGAACTTGGGTTCGGATCGTGTCGAGTTGTTGCGGTCGGCCGTGTTGCTGCGGGATCTGAGCAAGCTCGGGATCGCAAACGACACTCTTTATAAGGCGGCCCATATGAGCCGCGATGAAGTGGTGGCAAGCTTCCGCAAACCGCGCAAGGCCGACGCGCGCGCCCAGGAGGCGGGAAATTCTCTGCGGCGAGTGATTCCGATCATCGTGGCGCAGCAGATCGTGCAGGATCAGGGAGCACGTTCCCTCAACGTCCCCATCGAAGCTCATATTCTGACCGTGGCCGACACGTACCAAAAATTGATCAGCGGCACTGACGGCCGTGCCCTGTCGCCCGCACAAGCGCAGCAGGAGATCGTCGCTGGGGCAGGCAATAAGTTCGACGCCGGCGTCGTGGAGGCCTTCACCAGGGCCATGGGCGGACAGGCTAAAGGTGCGGGGGCGTAGCATCACGCGCCCCCCGGAAAACTAACGATTAACAGTCTCGGCGAGCGGCGAAGATTTCGCATCGGATTGCGGCTCGGTCAATTCTCCGCGCAAGCGTTTTTCTCTCAAGTTCTCCCACATCGCCACTACCCTGGATTTCAGCTCATCGGTTAGCCGATCATAAGCGGCATCGCTCGCCTCGTTCGCCGGCGGGGGTTGAATCGGCTTGCCGAATACCATCTGCAGGTCCGCGAACTTGGGAAACTTCTCGTGACGCGGCCAAGCCTCGTAGAAACCCTCAATCGCGATCGGGACGATCGGGGCTTGCGTGTGAATCGACAGAATCGCGGCGCCTTTGCGGAATATCCTCGGATCGCCGTCGTTAGTGCGCTCGCCCTCGGGATAGAGAACCAGAATGCGTCCTTGATTGAGGCCAAAGGCTCCGGCGCGCATGGCTGGGATCAAGTTGGCATCGGGATCAAGGACCACAGTGCGAAGCCAGCGGGCCACTCGCCGCATGAATCCTTCGCCGAAGATGTCGCTCGTGCCCAGCGCAAAAGTATCGCGAAACAAACGATATGGCAGGGCGCCCACCATCACAAACGGATCGACGTAGCTCTGATGATTCGAGCAAAGAAGGAAAGGGCCCTTTTCGGGCAAATTTTCCAACCCTCGCACCTTCAAGTGAAAGCGATCGAGCGCGAACAGATAGATTAGCCTTGCTAAGAGAAAAAGAGCCACGTCTGCGAACGCATTGTGGCGTGCCAGTGCGAGCACATCTGGATCGGTGACCGGTTCTTTTAAGATCGTCGACCAGGCGGGTTCCGCTACTCTGGATTGACCCTCTCCACGGCCTGCGCTGGCGAGAACAGCGTCAACCAGGTCGCGTACAGAATAAATCTCCGCTAGTAGTGCTTCGGGTACTTCGCCGCCGAGTTGCTGCTCGATCGCTGTCAGCAATTCGACGCGCTGCATCGAGTCGAGTCCCAGATCGAGTTCCAGGTTATGGGCGGGACGAATAGTGTCGAACTGGTTGCGCGAAGATTCCCGGACGACTGCAAGAGCGCGCTTTACTTCGTCTCTTTCGAGCCACGATTGTTCGTCGTCCGTCAGTGGTTTCTCTTCACCAACCTCCGTATCGCCCCTATCCTGTTCTTGTCGCAGTTCGCGAACTTTCTTTTCAATCTGAAAACGCTTCAACTTGCGCGTCGTCGTGCGTGGCAAGTCCTCTTGCCAGATGTCATAGCTCCCCAGACGTTTGGTGGAAGCGATTTTGTGGGAGAGCGCTTCAATCTCAAGCCGAATCACCTCTTTGGAGTTGACGATCTTGCGTTCGCGCAGCAATTCAAAGTTGGGTACCACCACGGCATGCAGCCGTTCCGAGGTTGGATCTGCCGGGCGCGCCTCCAGCGCCATAACGCAAATCTCCTTTACGTGCGGAGCCTGCAGGTAGTGGGTCTCGATCTCCTCGGGATATACATTTTTTCCGTTGGCGAGCACAATAACTTCCTTGCGACGCCCGGTGATAAACAGATTGCCGCCCGAATCGAAGTAGCCGAGATCGCCGGTATAGAGCCAGCCGTCCCGCAGAACTTCTGCCGTGGCTTGTGGGCGATTCCAGTACCCCTTCATCACAATCGCGCCGCGAAGGGCAATCTCGCCCGCCGCCGGCGCGCCTTCTTCAATCGGTTTTGGGTCCACGATCCTGGCTTCGACTCCCGGGAGAGGTTTTCCGACGGAGCCAAACACGATGTGCCCCGGAGGATTGAGGAAGGCGCCACCGGTGGTTTCGGTGAGTCCGTAGGCGTTTAGAACGTCGATACCAAAAGAATAGAAGTCGCGCGCAATGGCTGGATCGAATCGCGAACCTCCGGTGACCAGATAGCGCATCCGGGTGCCGAAAGTGGCGTGGATTTTGCCGAAGAAAAGTTTGCCCGCGTTGATTCCGATCCGGCGCAGCGCGCGATTGAGCGCCATCAGCGTTTGTACGACCGAAAGGGTGAGCTTGCCACGTTTGTTGAGTTCTTTGAGAATGCGCTCATGGATCAGGTAGAAAAACTGCGGCACCACGCAAAACGCCGTGATATTGCGTTCCTGCAGAGCGCGCAGCAGTTCGGTGGTGTTCAGCGTTTCCAGGTAGACGACGCGCGCGCCGTTGAATAGCGGCAGGAAAAGATTCGCCATCTGCGCGAGCACGTGAAACATGGGAAGAATTCCCAGCAGCGCATCCTCAGGCCCAATCTTCACGACTCCGAACACGGCATTGGCCTCACCCACCAGGTTGGCGTGGGTGAGCATGACGCCTTTTGGATCGGCCGTTGTGCCCGACGTGTAAAGCAGCGCCGCGAGATCGTTCTCAGACGGGACGACGGGCTGGAAACCGGCGGGACCGGCGGCGAACATGGAATCGAGATCAGCGGCAAGCTTCCCCGTATCGCTCTGGACATCCCGACTGCCCGACACATCGCGTTCTGTGCGATGAGTGGGATTCGGCGGCGGCGCGCTCGTCCTCACCCATTCAGACGACTGTTCCGACGCAGCCGATGTCATCACCAGTTCCACACCGAGTCCCTCGACCGCTGCCACCGCCACCGGATGATGTTTGACATCGCAAAACAGCAGGGAAGCTCCGCTATCGATCAACAACTTCTTGACCTGGTCGGCATGGAAAGCCGTGTCGAGCGGAACCGCCGCCCTGCCGGCGGCGATAATTCCCAAATAAGCCGCCACCCAGCGCGGATGGTTTGCCGCCAGAATCGCCACACGAGCATCCCGCGGAACCCGGGTTGAAAGCCAGTTCGCCACACTCTCCGACATGCGGGACAGTTCCGCAAAGGTGACCCGTTCCACCGTCTGCTGCCGCTGAATCTCCAGAGCAACATTGTTGGGGAACTTCTGCGCCGATTCCTGTATTCGCTGGTAGAAGGTGGGCATAGGGTCGAAACGTGGCCTCGGCTGGGCGCCCCTGATTATTTCACCACCTTGAGTGTTTTGCTTGTCGTCGCAGCATACGGCGATAATCTTACGGATATTTCAGGACGGATCCTGGAGTTGCTGAAGGCTGCACTTTGACACGGATTTCGTGTACACTATAATAGTGTGACCTGCGCTCCGTGATCTCTATCGCAGCTAATTCATAGGCCGTATTCGAGGGCGGAAAGATTCGAACGCTGATGCATAAACTCCGCTACCCCGATTCGGGACGCAAGTTTACGCGCGACAATGAACGAGCAATGACGTACCTATTATGAAGAACATCACATTTAGCGCAGATGAAAACAAGATTGAACTGGCCCGCGAGGTCGCTCGCAGCGAGCACAAGACGTTGAACGACGCCTTCCGCGACTGGCTGGATTGGTATGGCTCCCGCAGGGTAAGCCGCGCGGAAATACAAGCCTTGTTTGAAAAACTCAAATACGCCGATGCTGGGCGAAAATTCACGCGGGATGAGATGAATGAACGCTAAGTTCTTTCTCGATACGAACATCCTCGTCTATGCCTTCGGCCAATCCTTTCCCGAGAAAGCCAAGATTGCCCAGCGGCTGATCACGGACGGGGCCGCCGATAAGCAGGCAATCATCAGCTACCAAGTCGTCCAGGAGTTTATTAATGTTGCCCTGCGTGGATTTCGCCTTACCATCATCCGGTCGGACCTCGAGTCGTTCGTGCTTACCGCACTATTCCCAAT
>JBAVAA010000801.1:0-2179 GCA_049585515.1 Terriglobales bacterium
GCAGCATCGACAGCTACAAAAGTCAGATAGGCGGAACTGACATGACGGTTCTGCAACGAACGATAATTTTCGACCCAGACTTTTACGCCCACCTCCATCGAAGTGCGGAAGACACGGTTGACGGCGGAGCGGAGGATGACGAGATCTCCGACGCGGACGGGCACGAGAAAGTCCATGTGATCGACCGAGGCGGTGACGACGTACGTGCGCGAGTGACGATGGGCGGCGAGGGCGCCGGCGAGATCGATCCAGTGCATGAGGCGTCCGCCGAGGAGAGCGTTCAGGGGATTGGCATCGTTGGGGAGGACGATCTCTGTCATCTCAGAGGCCGACTCGCGCACGGGACGGGGCTGGGTCAGCATCGCTTTGTCGTCTTCGTTCAGATCGTGCATAGAATGTCAGCTAAGAACGGGAGCCTGCCGGGAGCGGTAGGTGTGTAGATAACAGGATGCGAGTGTGAGGACGCGCGGGTCGGGATGCGGGTTGAGCCAAGCGTCACCTGCCAGGTCGAAGGTTAATTCTCCGTGTTCCATTGGAGCGTGCGCTAACTCGCAAACAAAACAGATCGTAACTTGATCGCGCGTGGCGCGGGCAACTGAAAAGCGAACCGCATCCCAGTCACGACGCCGGGGAAGACGCGGGCATGTTGTGGCATAACCGAGATTGCAGAATTCCCTTATGTGCTCGTCCGATGCCGGTTGTTCCTGACCCGAGGCGCGGCAGTTTCCGGTCCATCCTGCTCCGAGCGGCAGACGCGAAGGATGAGGCCAGGAGCCGTCGTTCACAATTTCGCGCGGTACGAAGAAAGGGCAAGCCAAATTGTACTCCCGAGGAACAGCCATTGTAGCTCGGGACGTGATATGAATGGCAAGATTAGCTGTCAGCTGACGGCTGAGAGCGTGGCACTTGCTTATGGATCGAATTGCTTTGTTGAACGAGGTTCTTGCTGGCAATCCCGCGGATTCGTTTGCTCGCTATGGGCTGGCTATGGAGTATTCGAAAGCGGGACAAATCGAGGAGGCGCTGCGGGAATTCAAGACGCTGATCGAGAAAAATCCCGATTACACTGCCGCATATTTCATGGCGGCACAGGCACTGGCCGCGGCTAGCCGCGTTGATGAAGCCAAGCGCTGGCTAGTGGACGGCATCTCCTCGGCGCGGCGCACGGGGAATGCGCATGCCCAGTCCGAGATGACGGCGATGCTGGAAGAGTTGTCGTAGGACCGTGGGCCTTGTCTGTCCTGGCGGTTGAACAGTTCATCAATGGGCCCGAGACGGGGCTAGCCCCGTCTCTACCAATACGCGTACGAGCCTTCCATGCCGGATAATCCTGCGAACACAAAGTTGTCAGATCCAGGTTCGTTGAATCCGGAGCGCGGGCTTCGCCACCAACTCACCGCGGGACAGATGACGATGGTGGCTGTTGGCGGTTCGATCGGCACCGGACTTTTGCTGGGTACCGCGGCTGCGATCGAACTGGCCGGTCCTGCCGTGATCCTCAGCTTCGTTCTTGCTGCTTTTATCAGTTGGACCGTGGCTCTGGCGCTTGGCGAACTGGCCAGTACTCATCCTGCGGCGGGTTCGTTCGGCGTCTATGGCGATCTTTATCTTAACCATTGGGCCGGATTTATTTCGCGCGCCGGATACTGGCTGGCCATCGCCGTTTCGATTGGCGCCGAGATGGTTGCCTCCGCAACTTATATGCGGTTGTGGTTTCCGCGCGTACCGGCTCTGGTGTGGGTTCTGGCTTTTTCCGTATTTCTTCTTGGCATGAATTTTCTCAGCGTCCACAGTTACGGACGTTTTGAATTCTGGTTTGCAATGATTAAGGTTGCGGTCATCGCCGCCTTCATCGTGCTTGGCGCGATTCTGTTGCTTGGCGGGCGCGCGGCTCCGCAATATACGAACCACGGCGGATTCTTTCCTCTGGGAGTTGCCGCTCCGCTTCTGGCCATCACCTTCGCCATCTACACCTTCGGCGGGGTGGAGTTTGTGGCGGTGGCTTCGGGCGAGTCCAGTTCCGCGACGGCCGTCGCCCGGGCGGTGCGCATGACCTTTCTTACGCTGACCATCCTTTATCTGGGAGCTATTGTCATCCTCGTCGGGGTGATGCCCTGGAACCGCGCGGGCGTTAGCGAAAGTCCGTTTGTCACCATCTTTCGCTCGGTCGACTTTCCGG
>JBAVAA010000802.1:0-5268 GCA_049585515.1 Terriglobales bacterium
GCCCTCGCGCATAAACTCCGGGTTATAGCAAACCGTAAAATCCTGGCCGCATTTCTTGCCACTTTCTTTCTCGAGGATCGGGAGCACAACCGTTTCGGTAGTGCCGGCCAGAACGGTGCTGCGCAGAACAAATACGTGCGGCGAATTTTTTTGGCGGATGGCGGCGCCGATTTCGCGGGCGACGTGCTCGATGTGACTAAGATCAAGCTTGCCATTTTTCAGACTGGGCGTTCCAACACAGACGAACGACACTTCGGAATTCACCACGGCGGAAGTGGCATCGCTAGTAGCGCGCAGCAGGCCGCTGCGGTGGGCTTCGCCCACCATTTCGGCCATTCGCGCCTCGATGATCGGAGTGCGGCCCGCGTCCATCGTTTCCACTTTGGCGCGGCTCACATCGACGCCAATCACTTTGTGGCCCATGGACGCGAAACATGCGGCCGAGACTGAGCCGACGTATCCCAGCCCAAAAACGCTGACCGACAAACCCAAATGACTCTCCTGGAAATCGAGTATCCGGACTAACGCACTATACCAATCCCTCACCCAACCGCAACAATCGGCTCGAAACCGAGTTCTAATTGCCCCAAATAGCAAGCAGCAACATTCCTATTTTCAATCTGTTGCAAAACATTCCTAAATGTTCACTAGAATAGATATCGGATGAAGGGGCAAAAGGTGGAAAAACATTTCCATCTCTACAGAAACGCGACTGGCCAAGTTGCCCACAAATGCAATCCTAACGCGGACAAACGCAGTCCATCTTATAGTCAGGCACTGGCGAAGGTACGAGAGTAACGGCTACGTCTTGAGCGGCCTTTTCAGCATGTAAGATAGAAAAACTGTGGCTTCTGGATGGCAAAAGAAGTTTGCTCGCATATCCCAAATGGACTGGAAAGAGATGCGGGTGCGCCTGGGGCAGGAGTTCTACAAGCATCGCGACCTGCTCAAACACAGCATGGGCATAGGTAATGGCGCGATTCGCCTGAAATCCGATGCGACGACGCGGCCGGGAAAATTCTTTTTTTCGAGCTCTGAAGCCTGCGGCCGCGCGGAATTGTTGCGGCAGCATTTGCCCAACGAGGCGGCTGAAATTCTGCGCAATGCCGATGAAATCTGCGGCCATCGTTTTCGCCTGCTGGGCTACGAGAATCTCGACTTCACACCTGACTCCGGCGCCCAGGGCAATCGCGAGAATTACATCGACTGGCATCTCGACCCGGTTCACGGCAAACGCGCGCCGCTTAATCCGTGGTTCAAGATTCCTTTTCTCGATTTCGCGGCCGTGGGCAACCACAAGATCATCTGGGAACTGAACCGGCATCAACACCTGGTGACATTGGCCAAGGCGCGGTTGCTGAGCGGGGACAAAAAATACACGCTCGAACTGATGGCGCAATGGCGCAGCTGGATCGACGCGAATCCGTATCTGTTGGGAATCAATTGGGCAAGCTCGCTGGAGGTGGCCTTCCGCAGCTTGTCATGGATCTGGGTAGACCAGCTGTTGGCTTCTTGTGTGGTGGCCGGGCTTGGCCCCGCCGGGACGGGACAGAGGTCCGCCACTGCAACTCTGGACGGCGAGTACGCGGAGTTTCGCACGGAGCTGCTTCCAGCGCTCGCGTTCCACGGGCGTCATATCGAGCGCTACCTATCGACCTATTTTTCTCCAAACACGCATCTGCTCGGGGAAGCGGTCGCGCTGTTCTTCCTGGGAACCTTGTATCCGCAAATGCCCGGGTCGGCGCGATGGAAGGAATCCGGATGGCGGATTTTGCTGCACGAGGCAGGGCGGCAGGTACGTCCGGATGGCGTTTACTTCGAGCAATCGTTGCACTACCACGTCTATGCACTCGACTTCTTTCTGCATGCGCGTGCGCTCGCGGCCCGGAATGAAGTCGAGGTTCCACCGGCGTATGACGCGGTGCTGTCGCGGATGCTCGATGTGATCGCGGCTCTATCCCAGGCCGGGCCAGCGGAGGGCTTCGGCGATGACGACGGCGGCCGGGTGTTCAATCCACGCCGCAACCGCACTGAGGATATGACCGATTCGTTGGCGCTGGGCGTGGTGACGTATTCGAAAGACATCGCTGCAGCGCCGCTGACCGAGGAAGCGATCTGGGTGTTTGGCGATCAAGCAGTAGAGAAACTCGCAGACGCGAGGAAAGGCGCCGCTGCCCATTCGGCTGCTTACCCCGACAGCGGTCTCTACGTGCTGGCGGATTCGCAGCCTTATGCGCAGGCGATGACAGTGGATGCGGGTCCACAGGGCGCTGGCCGGTCGGGACACGGACACGCCGATGCGCTGAGCCTGCGACTCACCATGGATGGACGGCGCTGGCTGGTGGATGCCGGAACCGGCGTCTACATTTCAAAAGAACCGGCGGACCGGAACACATTTCGCGGAACCGGCGCGCACAACACAATGCGCGTGGATGGAATGGACCAGGCGGTTGCGGACGAACCTTTCTCCTGGACTCACATTCCGACGGTACAAGCGGAACGCTGGGTGGTCGGGAAAAGCTTCACTTACTTTGCCGGCAGTCACAATGGATATGCGCGACTGGCTGATCCAGTTCTGCATCGGCGGCATGTGCTGAAGATCGCGGGCGATCTGTGGCTGGTGCGCGATGTGGCTCTCGGTCGAACCGAACATGAATTAGAAATACGGTGGCACTTCGCTCCCGACCTCGAGGTGCAAGTCGCTGGCCCGGGGAGGGTGGAAATATCGAGAGCCGAAGCCGGCCACAACGAATCGAAAGAACCGGCGTTGAGCCTGATGGTGCCGGAAGAAACAGCCTGGCAAACGTCGATGGAAGTCAGTTCGGCTCTCATCTCTCCCGCTTATGGTGCATACCAGCTCGCGCCGATGGTGCGATGCCATGCGCGCGTATTGCTGCCGGCTGAAACCGCAACGGCACTGCTCCCGTGGATTGGCGCAGTCCAGAGCGAGCTGAGATTTTCCAGCACCGCGCAGGCAGCAGTACGGGTTTACGAAGTCGAACGCCGTGATAACAGCCAGGGATTCTTTTTTGCGCTCGGCAACGAAGCGTGGAGTTTCGGTCCGTGGTCTTCGGATGCGCAAGTGCTCTATTGCCGCATCGAAAAAGAAAAGCTCACGCACCTGATCTTGATCGGCGGATCACAAGCCGCATGGCAGGGACAGCCCCTGCTGAGCGCGGCCAGGCAATCAACAGCCACGCAATCATCATTCTTCGAGTGGCGCAAACCGGATCTAATGACGAATACCGAGTTTTCGGTTACGGCCTTGTTTGCTGAATTGACGGAAAAATCGCGCTGCTCATCAGTGGGAGTGAATCCAATTTCGCCCTACGCGGAGAAGCACTGAAATGTGCGGAATCGCCGGAATTTTTGAATTCGGACGCGACGCGCGGGCGAACCCTGCGGCTCTGCGGGCAATGTGCAGCGTCATCCGCCATCGCGGCCCGGACGACGAGGGTTTTTATACCGACGGCGCGGCCGCCATTGGAATGCGGCGACTCAGCATCGTCGATGTGGCAGGCGGGCATCAGCCGCTTTCGAATGAAGACGGCTCGCTGTTTATCGTTTTCAACGGCGAGATCTATAACCACCTTGCATTGCGCGAGCAACTCATTGCGCGCGGCCATCGCTACAGAACGCATAGCGATACCGAAACCGTCATCCATCTGTTCGAAGAATACGGCCCGGATTGCGTGCAGCACCTGCGCGGCATGTTCGCCTTTGCCATCTGGAATCGCAACTCCAGAACGCTCTTCATCGCGCGCGACCGGCTGGGCATCAAGCCGCTGTATTACAAATTGACGCCGGAGCGCCTGCTGTTCGGATCGGAAATCAAAGCCGTGCTGGCGCATGGCGGAATTCGTCCGGAGTTCAATCGCGCGGCGCTGCCCGAATACCTGGCGTTTGGTTATCTGTCGGGAGAAGAGAGTTTTTACAACGGAATCCTCAAGCTGCTGCCCGGACACACGATGACGATTGGTTCGGAGGGCAAAGCCGACATCCGGCAGTACTGGGATCTGGACACATCGAAGACGCAAGAATCGCGGGATGAGAATCATTACGTCCAAAGCTATCGTGAGCTATTGGAGGGTGCGGTCAATAGCCATCTGATGAGCGACGTGCCGCTGGGCGTCTTCCTCAGCGGAGGCGTCGATTCAAGCGCGGTTGCGGCGCTGATGACAAAACTGCGGCGCGAGCCAGTAGAAACTTTTTCCGTTGGCTACACCGAGCAGAGTTACAGCGAACTGCCATTTGCGCGCGCAGTCTCGGATCACATCCAGTCGCGTCATCATGAGGTACTGGTCAGCGAACAGGATTTTTTTGCGGCGTTGCCACACTTGATCTGGCACGAGGATGAGCCGATCGCATGGCCCTCAAGTGTCTCGCTTTATTTTGTCGCCAGGTTGGCGCGGGAGAGAGTTACAGTCGTGCTGACCGGCGAGGGAGCCGACGAAACGCTGGCCGGCTACACGCGCTACGCCTTCACTTTGAAGAACGCGGCAGTCGATCGCGTGTACCGCAGCCTGATCCCGGGGCCGCTAAGGCGCGGATTGCGTACACAACTCGCGACCTCTTCCCTGCTTGGGGCCAAGCTGCGCCGGAAACTGGAACATACTTTTCTTGCGAAGGATGGAAACAGCTGGGATTCGTTCTACTTCGATAATTTCTTTTCTGCCTTCGGCGAGGCCGAGCAGTCCGGATTGCTTACCGCCGCATTTCTGCGGGAAGCGACGCCAAGCACGGCCTACAACAATGTCCTCGATTATTGGAACCATTCCTCGGGCGAAATGCTGCAACGTCTGCTCTACACCGACATCAAGACTTACCTGGTTGAACTGCTCATGAAACAGGACAACATGAGCATGGCCGCATCCATTGAAAGCCGCGTGCCGTTTCTTGATCATGTGCTGGTCGAATTCGCGACGCGAATTCCGCGCGAAGTGCAGATCCAGCGCCTCGCGGGCAAACGGATTCTAAAAAAGGCAGTCGAAGACCTGCTGCCGCACTCCATTCTCTACCGCCGGAAACTCGGATTTCCGACTCCGTGGAGCGGTTGGCTGGACGGGCCGCGACTGCAAACCATCCGCGAGACGCTGCTCGAACCGCGCAGCCTAGATCGGGGATACTTCCGTCGCGAAGCGATTGAGACTTTGTTCAACGAACACCGCGCCAAGCATCGGGACAATTACGATCGTATCTGGCGATTGCTTAATTTGGAGTTGTGGCATCGCGTTTGCCTCGAAGGCGAAGCGCACGACGAAGTGGGCG
>JBAVAA010000803.1:0-2147 GCA_049585515.1 Terriglobales bacterium
AGCACACTCTTTAGGGGCTGGGCGTTCAGCAGCCTGGGCAGCCGCATTCTTATGCGCTGTCGCCCTCGTGCTGCTCGCCCATCCCGCTTCTGCCGCCGAACTGGCCATCCTCCGCAACGGATTCAGCATCCGCCACGAGCACCGCCTGGTCATGGGAACCACCACTCGCCTTTATCTGACCGACGACGAATCCAGCTTCTACGACGTTCCAACAGAAGAAATCACCGGCTACGAAAAAGATCTCTCTTTACCAGCACCAGAGCCAGTGCCGCCGCCGGCGGAGCCAGCCCCCAGCACCGCCCCCTCTGAATCTGCAAAAACCGCGCTGCCGAAACCCGCGCTTCCTCTGAACCAGGTCGTGAACGTCGCCAGCGCCGAGTATCATCTCGACCCCGACCTGGTGAACAGCGTCATTCACGCCGAAAGCGGATTCAACGCCCATGCCGTTTCCCCCAAAGGCGCCCGCGGACTCATGCAACTCATGCCCCGCACCGGCAGCCAACTCGGCGTCCGCGATGCCTTCGATCCGCAAGCGAACGTCACCGGCGGAAGCCGCTATCTTCGCGAGCTTCTGGAGCGTTACAACTTCGATCTGGTGAAGGCGCTCGCCGCCTACAATGCCGGCCCAGAACGCGTCGATCAGTATCGCGGAGTGCCTCCATTTCGCGAAACCCGCAATTACGTGGCTCGCATCGTGCAGGAGTACAACAAGAAAAAAATAGCCCAGGAGAAACAGGAAAAACAGGAGAAAGAGAAGCAGGTGAAAGAAGCCAAACAAAAACAGCTTCCCGCCGGAAATCAAGCCCCGGCGAAATCCGCAAAGAAGCCTCCAAGCAAAGCACCTGTCGCAAAGAAAGCGCCGGGCGCCGCCCAAGCCAATGCGAAACCCGCAGCCACGGCCATCACCGCGGAATCCATTCGCTGACTGCCAATCGACTTACGTTGACCCTGCCCCCTCTCTCGTTTACCTTCAATCGGAGCGATCTGCAAGAAAATGAACAAGAACTGAATGAACAAGAAACGCTACGTGATTTACGCCGCGGTCTTCCTGATCCTGGCCGTCTTGGTCTACCTCCAGTTCCGCACCTGGCAGCACTTCGACTGGGCTCGGCTTTTTCAGTACGGACTGAATTGGCGCAACATTCTGATGGGAGTGGCGTACATCTACCTTGCCTACTTCCTGCGGGCGGTGCGATGGAAGATCTTTCTTCGCCCAGTGCGCAAGGAAGCGTCCATCGTCGGCTTACTTTCACCCACACTGATCGGATTCACCGGCCTCGCTCTCCTGGGTCGCGCCGGCGAACTCATTCGTCCCTACCTGATCGCCCGCCGTCAGAATCTGCCCTTCGCTTCGCAAGTGGCGGTCTGGGCCGTGGAACGAATTTTTGATGTCGGCGGATTCACCGTCCTGTTGGTCGGCGCAATTTTTCTACCCTCAAAACTGCGCGCTTTCACGCTTGCGGCTCCGCCCGAAGTTAGGCACTGGATTCATCTCACCGGATACGCCCTGATCGCACTAGTATTGGGTCTGCTCGCGGGAGCTGTGCTGATCTCCTACCGCGGAAATCGCATTGCTCACTGGGTCGAAGCCCGCTTTTCCCATCTGGCCGAGAATCTCGGCCATCGCATCGCGCAAAAAATCCGCGAGTTTACCGTCGGACTCAACACGATTCACGGCCCCGCCGAGTTCCTCCAACTCTCGGCCGTGTCGGTCCTGATGTGGTGGGTGATCGCGCTGGCGTACAAAGAGGTGACGCACGCCTACGGCGCACCGATGGCCGCCATGAGCGTCACCAAGGTCCTTCTGCTCATGGGTTCCAGCATGATCGGCTCCATGGTCCAGTTACCCGGAGTCGGAGGCGGCTCCCAACTGGCGACCATCAGCGCGCTCGACCACATCTTTGATATTGTCCCCAAAGAACTCACGGTCAGTTGCGGCATCATGCTATGGTTGGTGACGTTCTGCGCCGTCGTTCCCGTTGGACTGTTACTCTCCCATCACGAACGTCTCTCTCTGCGAAAGCTTTCTGAAGAGAGCGAGCACGCGGAAGAAGTCACCGCTGTTGAGGAAGCGACCTAGTAAGTAGAAACTGGTCTCAGAGCCCCGGAGGGGCGAACTAACTTAGCCCAGCGCCTCAGAGTGGGCG